>DASXRW010000474.1:0-3064 GCA_036506355.1 Burkholderiales bacterium | reverse complement strand
GCCATCAGCGATCTCCTTCGGAATGGTTGTAGTTCGCCTCGCCCTCGCGCGCCTCGAAGTCCTCGGCGCCCGGCGCCGGCACCGTGGGGCGCGGCTCTATAAGCTGCTGGAACAGCATGTTCATGAACATGTACATCGGCTTGGTCTTGATCACCAGCGCGCGTGCCGGCTTGTCTTTGCTCGCGTTGAAGTGCTGGTGCACGCAGTTGTTGTGCACGATCGCGACGTCACCGGCCTGCCAGTCGTAACGCACGCCGTCGTGGATCTCGTAGCCTTTCCCATCCAGGATGTAGAACGCGGCCTCGTTCACATGGCCATGCTTCTGCGACTTTGCGCCGGGCGCGTATTCCTCGAGGTGCAGGTGGAACATCTGGCTGATGCCGTCCTTGGGTTCCACATAGTGGCGGCTGTAGGTCTGCGGGCCGTCGACGAACTTGAGCTCCCTGCCCTTCCTCACGCGCGGCATCGAGCGCAGGCGCTTGAGCTCGTCCTTCAGGCTGTACTGTCCCTGGATGCCACGCACGAAGACGCGATCCTTCTTGCTGTGGTAGTGGGACTCCGTCCCGGCGGGTTTCTCTTTTGCTTTAGCTTCCATCACCATAACCTCTCGCCACTTTCAAGTTTGACCAGCATCTCGTGCTGGAATTCAGGCGGCCCGAAGCCGAAGCGCTCGCCCGCCTGCTCGTAGAAGAACGGCGCGCCGCTCTCCACGCTGAAACTGCGCATCCACGTCAGTAACGCTTCGTCGGGATCGCGTCCCGCCGATTTCATGATGTAGGCGGGCCGGCTGCGCCACTTTGTCGGCACGATCATCACGCCGAGCTGATCGGGCCGGAAGGAATCCGGAAACGGGCTGCCCGGCGCGAGCCAGCCGCAGACAAAGCGCCGGCAGGGATCCTGCGGGCGCCTGTCGTAGATCGTGCAGCAGCCCTCGCCGCGGAAATGGCACGGCGTGCCGGGCTTCATCTCGTGCCCGTAGATCGTGCCTTCGACCCAGCCGTCGCAGCACGCCGTGCAGCTGCCGCACTGTCGTTGTGCCGCCGGCTTCAAGGAGATAACCGCCCCGCAACATTTCTTGTATTTTTTGCCACTGCCGCAAGGACATGGATCGTTTCGTCCCACGCTCATTTTGCGGCGCTCAGTATACTCGTCCCACCCTGGCGAATCTCATTCGATATAGAGGAACAGGCGGCGGAACATGACCGTCTACCTCGTGGTGCTGATGGCGCTGCTGAATTCCATCGCCCAGCGCGGCGCGAAGGTCGCCGTTTCGCTCTATGCGCTCGAGCTCGGCGCGGGCGCCGCGGCGGTCGGCGTGCTCGCAGCGCTCTTCGCGGTGTTTCCGCTGCTGCTCGCGGTGCAGGCGGGCAGGATCTCGGATCGCTATGGCGTGCGCATGCCGATCGCGCTCGGTGGCTTCGCCATGGCCGTCGGCTTGTTGCTACCGCTCGTCGGCGGCGGGCTGACTGCGCTCTTTCTCTGCCCTGCACTGCTCGGGCTCGGCCACATCTACTTCCACGTCTCGGTCCATAACCTGGTGGGCTCGCTCGGCGATGCGGCGGAGCGGACGAAGAACTTTTCCACCTTCGCGCTCGGCGGCTCGGTCGCCGCCTTCATAGGGCCATCGGCGGCGGGATTCGCCATCGAGCTCGCCGGCTATCGCGCAGCGTTCGTGCTGCTCGCCGTGGCGGCGACGCTGCCCAGTGTTTATGTCCTGCTGCATCGCGGGCTGATGCCCAAGCACGTGGCGCATGAAGCGGAAGCGCCGGCGAAGAGCGCCTTCGACCTCCTCGCGATCCCGGCGCTGCGGCGCACGCTCATCATGAGCGGCGTCGCCCTGACCGGGATCGAGCTCTTCTCCTTCTATCTGCCGATCTACGGCCGTTCCATCGGGCTCGCGCCGTCGACGATCGGCATGATCCTCTCCAGCTACGCGCTCGCCGGCTTCGTGGTGCGCATCGTGATGCACCGCCTCGCGCAGCGCTTCACCGAGATCGGCGTCCTGACCGGCTCGCTCTTTCTCGCGGCGCTCGCCTACCTCGCGGTGCCCGGGCTCGCCGATGCCGCGCTCCTCGCGGGCGCCGCGTTCGCGCTCGGCCTCGCGCTCGGCTCGGCGCAGCCGCTCACCATCATCCTCACGTACAACTACGCTCCGGCGGGACGCTCGGGCGAAGCGCTGGGGATGCGCATCATGGCGAACAAGGTGACGCAGATCGCGGTGCCGCTCGCGTTCGGCGGCATGGGCGCCGCCATGGGCGCGGCACCGGTGTTTCTCGCGACGGGCGTGTTCCTGCTCGCCGCCGGCATCCTTTCGTTGCGCGCATAGCGCGAACTCGCCGAGCGCTGCGGTAAAATGGCGGTCCATTATGGAAGAACCTCGTTCGTGAGAGCGGAACAAAACGAACTGCTGACCCGCACCGGTCCCGGCACGCCGATGGGCGAGCTCTTCCGGCGCTATTGGCTGCCGGCGCTCCTCGCCGAGGAACTGCCCGAGGCCGATTGCCCGCCGGTGCGCGTCAAGCTGCTCGGCGAGCGCCTGATCGCCTTTCGCGATACGCAGAATCGCTATGGGCTGATGGACGAGTTCTGCGCGCACCGCGGCGTGTCGCTCTGGTTCGGGCGCAACGAGGAAGGCGGGCTGCGCTGCTCTTATCACGGCTGGAAGTACGACGTGACCGGCCAGTGCGTCGAGATTCCTTCTGAGCCGGACAACTCGAAGCTCTGCCAGCGCATGAAGCTGAAAGGCTATCCGCTGGTCGAGCGTGGTGGCGTGCTCTGGACCTACATGGGGCCGGCTGACAAGCGTCCGCCGCTGCCCGAGCACGAGTGGGCGATGGTGCCGGCGAGCCACCGCTTCATCTCCAAGCGCTGGCAGGAATGCAACTACCTGCAGGCGATGGAAGGCGGCATCGACTCGAGCCATGTGTCCTTCCTCCACCGGCACACGATGAAGGTCGATCCGCTCTTCAAGGGCGCCAAGGGCAACGAGTACAACCTGCGCGACCTCGCGCCGCAGTTCGAGGTGGTCGAGTCGCCGGGCGGGCTCTACATAGGCGCGCGGCGC
>DASXRW010000473.1:0-12252 GCA_036506355.1 Burkholderiales bacterium | reverse complement strand
GTCGAGCTTGCCGCAGGCGAAGTAGTCGAGGAAGAAGAGCGGCTCGGCGCCCTGGCACAGCACGTCGTTCACGCTCATGGCGACGAGATCGATGCCCACCGTGTCGTGACGGTGCAGCGAGAAGGCGAGCTTCAGCTTGGTACCCACGCCGTCGGTGCCTGAAACCAGCACCGGCTGGCGATACTTCTTCGGGATCTCGCAGAGCGCGCCGAAGCCGCCGATGCCGGCGAGCACTTCCGGCCGCAGAGTCTTGCGGGCGTGGGGCTTGATCGCCTCGACCAGCGCGTCGCCCGCCTCGATGTCGACGCCGGCGTCGCGGTAGGAAAGACCGTTCGACATGCTAGAGTCTGAAATTCTACTCGACGCCATGCCGCTCCTCGCTTCGCCGCAGCTCTGGGCCTGGATCGCGATCGCGGCGGCAGTGGGTTACCTCCTCTGGCTGCTCTCGCCGATCCTCGCGCCGTTTCTCTTCGCCGGCATCCTCGCCTACATGTTCGATCCGCTGGTCGAGCGACTTACCCGCCGGGGCGTTGGTCGCACTGCTGCTCATCGTTGCGCCGCTCCTGGACGTCGAAGTTCCAGCTCGACGTCGAGAGCGCGAAGCGATACGCCCGCGAGATGCTCGCCGAGAACGACAGCCTCGCGAAGAGCTCCTCGGCTCGCTCAAGGTCGGCGGCCTGCTGCTCATCGCGGTGCTCGCCAACCTGGTTTGGTGCCGGTGGTCTTCTTCTACCTGCTGCGCGACTGGCACGTGCGGGTGGCGCGCGTCGACCAGCTCGTGCCGCGGCAGGTGCACGAGAAAGTGCGCACCATCGCGCGCGAGGTGGACGCCGTGCTCGCCGAATGGCTGCGCGGGCAGATGCTGGTCATCGCGCTGATGAGCGTCTACTACGTGGTCGCGCTCTCGCTCACGGGACTCAAGGTCGCGCTGCCGATCGGCATCATCACGGGCCTGGCGGTGATCGTGCCCTACGTCGGCATCGTGGTGGGTCTCGCCCTTGCCACCGCAGCGGCAGCCGTGCAGTTTGAAAGCCTGAGCGGCGTGCTGTGGGTCTGGCTCGCGATCGGCATCGGCCAGGCGCTGGAAGGCATGGTGGTGACGCCGCGGCTTGTCGGCGAGCGCATTGGCCTGCATCCCGTGGTGGTGATCTTCGTGCTGCTCGCGCTGCCGGCGAGCGCCGCCTTGCTCGTCGGCCTGCGCCACTTGCGCGTGGCCTACATGGCCGGCCCGCTCTACGGTCGTTCCTGATGCAGCAGCTGCCCCTCGGGATCTCGCAGCCGGCCGAGCCCGCGTTCGACAACTTCGTCGCGGGTCCGAACGCCGAGGCTTTGGCGCGCGTGCGCGAGCTCGCCGGCGGCACGCTCAACGAGCACATCGTCTATCTGTGGGGCGAACCGGGCAGCGGCCGTAGCCACTTGCTGCGCGCCGCCGCGCGCGCCAACCCCGCGCTCGTGGTCGCGGATGATGTGGAGCGGCTCGACGCCAGCGCCCAGCAAGCGCTCTTTATCGCGATCAACGAGGCGCGCGACGGCGGCCCCGGCGTACTCGCGGCGGGCGACAAGCCGCCGGCACAGCTTGCGCTTCGCGCGGACCTGAGCACACGGCTCGCCTGGGGACTCGTCTACCAGCTCGCGCCCCTGGGCGATGAGGACAAGGCGCGCCACCTCAAAACCGTGGCTGCGGAGCGCGGTTTGCAGCTTTCTGACGACATCGTCGGGTATCTCCTGACCCGGCTGCCGCGCGACATGGCGAGCCTGCAGTCGGTAGTGGAAGTGCTTGATCGATATTCATTAATGCGCAAGCGCGCGCTGACTCTGCCGCTGGTGCGGGAAGCATTGGCAGAGGAAATTGTTGGTGGACAGCCGCGCAGCCGCTGAGTAGATTCATCGGCATGGTTGCGCTGCGCCTGCTCGCTGTTCTTGGCACCCTGCTCTGTGCCCTGCCCGCGTTCGGCCAATCGGGGCTGCGGCTGCCCGAGCGTGGCGAACCGGGGCTCGACCCGACCTTCGCGCGCGGCTGGCTCGCGCCCGAGTACGACCGCTTCGGCTTCGCCGCCTACCATTGGCGCCCGCGCGCCCAGTGGTCCTACTCCTTCAGCGAGCGCGGCAACCTCAGCATGTCGCTCGCCTCAGTTGGCAATGCGGGCCGGGAATCGGAGCTCGAGCAAAGACCCCTTTCGGTATTCGGCCGCTACTGGTTCTCGCCCGATTGGGCGGTGAGCGCCGAATCGCTCTCGCGCGATCCGACGGGACTGTTCCGCCTGCAGGACTTCCGCATCGGCGTGCAGCGCAGGTTCTGAGGCTTTTCTATCGCAGTTAAACTCCGGGCGCGGATGCGCCTGGCTCTGTTCGACCTCGACAACACGCTGCTCACCGGCGACAGCGACTACGAGTGGGGCCAGTTCCTGGTCGACCACGGCGTGCTGGATCGCGAAGTCTACGAAGCGCAGAACCGCGCCTATTACGAGCAATACGTCGCCGGCACCCTCGACATCCATGAATACCTCGGCTTCGCGCTGCGGCCGCTCGCCGAGCATGCGGCGCCCGAGCTCGAGCGCTGGCACGCCGAGTTCATGCGCCTGCGCATCGCGCCCATGATCACGCCCGCCGCGCGCGCTCTCGTGCGCCGTCACCTCGAGGCGGGGGAGCTCTGCGGCATCGTCACCGCCACCAACAGCTTCGTCACCGCGCCGATCGCGCGGGAGTTCGGCGTGCAGCACCTGATTGCTACCGAGCCCGAGACGCGCGCCGGACGCTTTACCGGGCGCGTGGCCGGCACGCCGTGCTTTCGCGACGGCAAGGTGCGCCGCGTCGACGAATGGCTCGCCGGGCTCGGCCGCAGCCTCCAGGACTTCGCCGAAAGCGTGTTCTACAGCGACTCGCACAATGACCTGCCGCTGCTCGAGCGCGTGACGCGTCCGGTGGCCGTCGATCCCGACGCGGCGCTCGCCGCCGAGGCCGGCCGGCGCGGTTGGCTAGTCATGTCGTTACGTCGGTAGAATGGCCGCCCGCGAATGATCAAGCGGTTCATCCGGCGGGTTCTCGGACTGTCTGCAAACCACGTGGAACGCGTGCCGCGCCAGAAGCACAGCCTCGCGCGCGATGCGCTGAGCCCCGCCGCGGCCAAAGTGTGCACCGTGCTGCGCGAAGCGGGATTTTCGGCTTACGTCGTCGGCGGCGCGGTGCGCGATCTGCTCCTGGGCATCGTGCCGAAGGATTTCGACGTCGCGACCGACGCGCGGCCGGAGCAGGTGAAGCCGCTCTTCCGGCGCGCGCTCATCATCGGCCGGCGTTTCAGGCTGGTGCACGTCATGATGGGCGCCGAGACCGTCGAGGTATCGACCTTTCGCGCGGCCGATCCGGATACCGCCGAGAAAGACGAGCATGGGCGCGTGCTGCGCGACAACGTGTTCGGCACGCAGGCCGAGGACGCGCGCCGGCGCGACTTCACGGTGAACGCGCTGTACTTCGATCCGGCGACCGAGGAAGTGGTCGACTTTCACGGCGGCCTTGCCGACCTGAAAAAGCGCGTGCTGCGCGTGATCGGCGAGCCGGCGACGCGCTATCGCGAGGATCCGATCCGCATGCTGCGCGGGGTGCGCCTCTCGGCGAAGCTCGGCTTGAGGCTCGACGCGGCGACCCGTGAGCCGATCCGCGAACTCGCACCGCTCATGGAGCGCGTGCCGCCGGCGCGCCTGTTCGACGAGATGCTGAAGCTCTTGCTCTCGGGACACGCGAGCGCCTGCCTGCGGCAGCTGCGCGAAGTGGGATTGCACAAGGGCCTGCTGCCCTTGCTCGACGTGATCCTCGAGCAGCCCCTGGGCGAGCGGTTCGTGACGCTCGCGCTCGCGCAGACCGACGAGCGCGTGCTCGCCGAGCGGCCGGTGTCGCCGGCGTTTCTCTTCGCCGCGCTCCTCTGGCACGAGGTGCTCGCCGCCTGGCGGCTGCGCGAGACGCGCGGCGAGCGCTCGATTCCGGCGCTCGAGAACGCCATGGACGAGGTGCTCGACACGCAATGCGCGAAGCTCGCGATCACGCGCAAGCTCACGGCGACCATGCGCGAAGTCTGGGGCATGCAGCCGCGCTTCGAGCAGCGCTCCGGCCAGCGCCCGTACCGCCTGCTCGAAGCGCCGCGCTTTCGTATGGCCTACGATTTTCTCGCGCTGCGCGCGGCGAGCGGCGAGGTGCCGGCCGAGCTCGAGGCGTGGTGGCGCGCGTTTCACGCGGCCGATGCCGATACGCGGAAAGCCATGCTCCTGCCCGAGACCGGCCCGCGCAAGCGCCGCCGGCGTCGTCGCAAGAAGCGGCCCGCCGCCTCGACGCCCGCCGCTGCGTGACGCTGGCGTACATCGGCATCGGATCGAACCTCGAGGAGCCGCAGGCCCAGGTGAGCCGCGCGTTCGATGAGCTTGCCCGACTGCCGCGCATGCGCGTGACCGGCCGCTCGTCGCTTTACCGCACGGCGCCGCTTGGGCACGCGGACCAGCCGGACTTCATCAACGCCGTTGCCGAGCTGGACACCGAGCTCGGCGCCGAAGAACTGCTCCGCGAGCTGCAGGCGATCGAGCATCGCCATGGCCGCACGCGCAGCTTTGCGAACGCGCCGCGCACGCTGGATCTCGACCTCCTGCTTTACGGCCACGCAAGCATCAATAGCCCGGGACTGGTCGTGCCGCATCCGCGGATGCATGAGCGCGCCTTCGTGCTGCAACCCCTGCTGGAGATCGCACCCGCCGCCCATATCCCGGGGCGCGGCGCGGCGGCCGCCTGCCTCGCGGCGTGCCTGCAGCAGAAAGTCGAAAGGCTTGGATAAGTTTCGCTATCTGGTGGTCGAAGGCCCGATCGGCGCGGGCAAGACCAGCCTCGCGCGCCGGCTCGCCTCGCGCCTCGCGGCGGACCTCGTCCTCGAGCAGCCGGAGGAAAACCCGTTCCTCGCGCGCTTCTACCAGGACATGGCGCGCTTTGCGCTGCCTACGCAGCTGTTCTTTCTTTTCCAGCGCGCGCGCCTGCTCGAGCCCCTCGCGCAGCCCGACATGTTCGGCCGGCCGGTGATCGGCGACTTCCTGCTCGACAAGGATCCCTTGTTCGCCCGCATCACCCTGACCGCCGACGAGCTCGCGCTCTACCAGAAGATCTACGAGGCGCTGCGGCCGCGCTCGCCCGCGCCCGACCTGGTGCTCTACCTGCAGGCGCAACCCGCGACCCTGATCGAGCGCGTGCGCCGGCGCGCGAAAGGCTACGAGCGTCCGGTGAGCGAGGAATACCTGGCGCTGCTCGCCGAAAGCTACGCGCGCTTCTTCTACCACTATAACGCGGCGCCGGTGCTGATCGTCAACTCCGACAACCTCAACTTCGTCGAGCGCGAGGCCGACTTCGAGCTGCTGGTGTCGCGGCTGCGCGGCATGCGAAGCCGGCGCGAGTTCTTCAACCTCGGCTGATGCGGACCGTCTCCGACATCGCCGCCCTGCGCCGCGCCGTGGCCGAGATCGGGCCGGTGGCCTTCGTGCCCACCATGGGCAATCTGCACGAGGGACACCTTTCGCTTGTGCGCCTCGCGCGGCGCGAGGCACGCGCGGTGGCGGTCAGCATCTTCGTCAACCGGCTGCAGTTTCAGCCGGGCGAGGACTTCGAGCGCTATCCACGCACCTTCGAGCGCGACCAGCGGCTCCTCGAGGCAGCCGGCGTCGAACTGCTCTTCGCGCCCGATGAGGGCGTGCTCTACCCCGAGCCGCAGGGCTATATCGTGCGGCCGCCGCCGATCGCCAACGAGCTCGAGGGCAAATTCCGCCCAGGCTTCTTCGACGGCGTGGCCACGGTGGTGCTGAAGCTCTTCAATTGCGTGCAGCCCGTCGCCGCGGTATTCGGCAAGAAGGACTACCAGCAGCTCATGATCGTGCGCGGGATGGTGCGGAGCCTCGACCTGCCGCTTGCGATCGTCGCCGGCGAAACCGTGCGCGAGCCCGATGGCCTGGCGATGAGCTCGCGCAACGGCTATCTCTCGACCGCGGAGCGCGCCGAGGCCCCCCGTCTCTACCGCGTGCTGCGCAAGATCTGCGAGGGCATGGCGCCGGCGGAGAGCATGCGCGAGCTCGCGCGTTCTGGCTGGCAGCCCGATTATCTCGATGTCCGACGCAGAAGCGATCTGGCGCCGGCGCAGGCAGAGGACGCGGAGCGAGTGGTGCTCGGGGCGGCGCGCCTGGGGACGACGCGGCTGATCGACAGCGTCGAGTTTGACTACCCGGGATAGGGCTCGAAGGTCATCGATTCGACCGGGCAGCCGAGCGCTTTTGCCAGTTTGTCCATCGCATCATCGGTGATCTGCACCGGCTGGAACTCGGCATCGCCCCCCTTCGAGGCGATGAAGGCCTTGGCCTGGGCTTCGGTGTTCCAGGTCACCACCGGGTCGGGCGTCACTCCGGCCACCTGCCGGCAGATCGGAAACCCGTCCGACTTGTAGACGATCGCGTACATGCGGCCCCCTCGCCGCCGGAATTTAACCGATGTGCCCGCAAGGCAACAAGGCGCGGCATCGGGGAGACCCTGATTGCCCCCTACGGGTACGGAGCGTTAAATCCGTCACGGGAGGCCCTGGCAGGCTTCACCGTCCCGGGCCGAGCGATTGAGCCCCCCACCCGGGGGCATTTTCTATCGGGGAGAGACGGCAATGAGCAACATGAACGATGCAGTCGGCCTTTGCATTCCTTGCAGCGAGCCTGGCAGTCCGTATGAGAGCGCGTTCGAGCCGGCGATTGACACACTCTGGACCTATTTCAATCCGAAAGGCGTCCCCTGCTACAGCCTTGAACTGCTCAAGGCGATGTGCGCGCATGACCAACGCCTCGTCGCGGAAGGCGGGCGCATCGAAGTCGAAAGCGAGATGCGGGAAGTGAACTACTACGTCACGTGCTCGCGCACGCCCGGCGTGTTCAACCTGGGTGGCGACCTCTCGCTGTTCCAGCTTCTCATCAAGACGCGCGATCGTGAGGCGCTCGCGCACTACGCAAAGCTCTGTATCGACGTGCAGTACCCGCGCAGCCAGAGCTTCTTCAGCCCGACGCTGACCAGCATCGCGCTCGTGCAGGGCGACGCCCTGGGCGGCGGCTTCGAGTGCGCGCTAGCCTCTGACGTCATCGTCGCCGAGGAAAGCGCTCAGCTCGGGTTCCCGGAAATCCTCTTCAACCTCTTCCCGGGGATGGGCGCGTACAGCCTGCTCGCGCGCCGCATCGGCAACCGCGCCGCTGAGGAGCTTATGCTTTCGGGCAAGATGCTGCCTGCGTACAAACTGCGCGACATGGGCGTGGTTGACGTGATCGCACCGAATGGCCAAGGCGAGGCGGCGGTACGCGGCTGGATCGCGGCCAACGCGAAGCGACGTAACGGCATGCAGGCGGTGTTCCGCGCGCGGCAGTTTGTCAGCCCGGTGAGGCGCGAGGAGCTCGACGGCATCGTCGGGCTGTGGGTCGATGCCGCGCTGCGCCTGAGCGATCGCGAGCTGAAGATGATGAGCCGGCTCGCACGCGCCCAGGCTCGCCGCATGGAAAACGAGCACGCCGCCCAGCTTCAGGGCGAGATCGCGCCGGTGGCCGAGGCGTTCGCCATGGTGGGCTGATTTTCCTCGGCTCGGCTCGTATCGAGGTGCGCGAGCAGGCGCGGCCACAGCGCCATGCCCACCGCGCGCCGGAAGAAGCCGAAATGACCGATGCGCCGCACCTGCGCATCGCGAGGAGTGAACACGAGAAGCTCGGCCGACGATAGGCGAGGGAAGTACGAGAGCATCCGCTTCGTGCCTTGTACGGTGGCGAACGCGTCGTCGCTGATGGAGATCGCTATGGCGGGACACTGCAGCGCGGCGCACTGATCCAGGAGTTGCCGCCTGCGCTCTTGCGCGGGTTCCGCTGCGTTCGGCCCGAGTTCCGGTCGGCGCCGTTCGGCCCACTCGAGCGCCATGCCGGCCGGGAGGTCTTCTCCAAGCCCGAGCCGGTCCGCCGGAAAGTAACCGAACCAGCGCGTGATCGCCGGCATCAGCCCGTGCCAAGCAAACGCCATCGGCAGGCGGTAGAGAGGGTGGTAGTCTCCGTAGTAACCGGTATGGGCGCCGACCAGGATGATCCGGGACTGCTCGGCAGCGTTAGGCGCGCCCCCCAGAGACAGGCAGCCAATCGAATGGGAAATTCCCAGAATCTCGTCGTGCGGAAAGCGCTCGCGCAGCCAGGCGATGGCGGCGGCGCTGTCGAGTTCAGCCCAGTCCTCGATCGTAGCTTGAAAACCGCGTAATTCCCGCGGTCGGGACAGACCGATGCCGCGATAGTCGTACGTCAGGACCGGGATTCCCCATTCCGCGAGAAAGCGCGCAAAGCGCCGGTAGCGTAACGCCGGTATGCCCGCGCCGGCGTGCAGCACGGCCACCCGGCGTGGAGAACGTGGTCTTAGCCCGGCATAGAACACGGCGCCGATTTGGCAGCCGTCCGCGGCGCGCAGCTGAAGCCGCTTTCCATCGCCTGAATCGGAAAGATCGCCAATACTTTTGTGTATCCGCACGCGCACGATGACCAACGATGATAACCCGTGCGGCGGGCGTTCAAGCCGCTAGACAATCGACGAGCGCTTGTCCCCCAGAATGCGCTCGAGCTGCGTGCGCGCGGTGGCAAGCTCCTCGGTGAGCGTGCGCAGCAGGCCGGGCGCCTGCAGGCGCACTTCGGAGTCCGAAAGCTTGCCGAGGCTCGAGCACAGCTGCGTCAGGCGGTCCGTGCCCATGCTGGCGGAGGAACCCTTCATCGCGTGCAGCAGCGAGCGAAATTCGTGGTAGTTGCGGCTGCCGAGCGCCTGCTCGATGCGGCCAAGCAGCGCCGAGTTGTCGGCCATGAACACACCGACCAGTCTCTCGATGAACTCTGCCGATGAGCCTAGTTGCCGCAGATGCTCGAGCGTCTCTAGGTTGACCACCGCGACTTGCTCGGCAGTCCCTGCCATGCGCACCGGTATGCTCGTCTCCGTGTGCCGCGCGCGCTGGGGCGCGGCAGCATAAAGCTTCTGGATCTCCTCCAGCAGGCGCAGCGCTTCGATCGGTTTGGCGAGGAACGCGTCGGCCCCGGCCTCCAGCGCCTCGCGCTTCGCTTCGGCAGTGACATCGGCCGAGAGCATGATCACCGGCAGGCGCTCGCGCCCGCGGGTCATCAGCCGAAGGGCCTGCAGCGCCTCGACACCGCCGATCCCGGGCATATTGCGATCGAGGATTACGACGTCGAAGCTCTCGCGCTCCAGCGCTTCGAGCGCCTGCTCGCCATCGTTCACCAACGTCGCGGTGTGACCGCCGCGCTCGAGGATCTTGCCGATCACCTCGCGGTTGGTGGGGTTGTCGTCGGCGACCAGCACGCGCAATTTCCTGCCGGCAGTCGCGCGTCGCGCGTAGTCTTGCAGACGCACTACGCCGGTCTTGATCTCCTCGCCCGCGCTGACCGAGTGCAGCACGTTGAAGAGCCGCCGCTTGTCGAACGGCAGTTCGAGAATCGCGGCGAAGCCCGAGGTGAGCGCATCGAAACGCTGCACATCGGCTTCGTGCGGCACTGCGAGGATCGTGGCAGGCGCGGGATCGGGAGCGGCGCGGCGGAAGCGCTGCGCGAGCTTCAAGTCCTCGCGCGTCGCGTAGAGCAGCGCGCTGTGATAGGGCTTCGCTAGGCTGATCTCGGCAACCAGGCGCGCGACCGCGTCTTCGACGCTCGCCGCGACGATCGGGGTCGCGCCCCAGCCGGCGAGCGCCTGCTCGAGCGGCTCGCGGCTCGCCGGCGGAAAGCCGACCAGCAGAACGCGCGCCCCGGCG
Organism: Burkholderiales bacterium; assembly: GCA_036506355.1. Lineage (GTDB taxonomy): Bacteria > Pseudomonadota > Gammaproteobacteria > Burkholderiales > SG8-39 > SCGC-AG-212-J23. Next base: position 2,435 of record DASXRW010000473.1, on the reverse strand, counting down.
AGTTCGCCGACGCCTACCGCGGCCCGTTCCGGCTGTTTCTCGAGCTCGACTTCGAACCAGAAAGTGCTTCCCAGGCCCAAGGCGCTCTCCAGGCCGATGCGTCCTCCCATCAGCTCGGCGAGCTGTTTGGCGATCGTGGTACCGAGCCCCGTGCCGCCGAAGCGCCGCGTCGTCGACTGGTCGGCCTGGGTGAAACTCTCGAAGATGCGCGCCTGCGCGTCCGGCGCGATGCCGAGACCGGTATCGCGAATCGAGAACTTGAGCCGTAGCCGCTTTGGCGTTTCCGCTTGCTGGGAAACGTGCACCGTGATGCTGCCGCGCTCGGTGAATTTCAGCGCGTTGCCGACCAGGTTGATGAGGATCTGGCGCAGGTAGTGCGGGTCGCCGCGCACCGCGGGCGACACTTCCGGCATGATGGAGACAACGAACTCGATGCCCTTGGCGGCGGCTTGGGCGGCGACGATGCGGCAGGTGCTGTTGACGAGGGCGTGAAGGTCGAAGTCGGTTTTTTCGAGGACCAGCTTGCCCGCTTCGATCTTGGAGAAGTCGAGCACGTCCTCGACTAGGCCGAGCATGATGCGCGAGGAGCCGCGCAGCGTCTGCAGCATGTCGGCCTGCTCGCGGCTCAGCGCGGTGTCGCGCAGCAGGTCGGCCATGCCGATGATGGCGTTCAGTGGCGTGCGCATCTCGTGGCTCATCACCGAGATGAAGCGGCGCTTGGCGACGTTGGCGGCCTCCGCCCGGGCGAGCGCGTCATGCAGGCGCCGCACCAGCGAAAGCACGTACATGCTGACCGCGAACATCCCGATGAGCAATCCGATGCCCAGCGCGGTGTGCGCCCGCCACCAGTCGTTCACGTAGATGGCGACGCCGAACCCGGCTACGCTCATGGCGAGCTCGGAAACGAGGTAGCGGGTACCGAAGCGGAAGCCGCTGCCCAGGGTTACCCAGAGGAAGAGCAGAAACAGCGGCGCCGCCCATTCGCCGCAGATCGCCATGTAGGCGCTGATCGTCGCGACATCGGCGAATTGGGCGAACACGCGCCGCGCCGGCGAAACATGCGTCGTATACGCGATGCGCAGGAAGATGAGCAGGCTGACGACAAGCTGCGCGCTTCCTACGTACAGTACCAGCCCGCGCTCGACGGCGTCGGTGTGGGGCAGCAAATACAGGACGAGCAACGCGCCGATTACCAGTCGCAGGATGCCCTGCTCGTGCTCGGTGTCCGGGCGCGCGGCGAGCCGCGCGCGCAGCTTGGCGATGAAGCCTGCTCGCTTCGGGGCGGCCGCGTCGGCCATCAGAGCTTTCCGATCGCGCCCGGCGGGTCGCGCCATTGGTTCTGGATCTGCATCACCTCTTTCTTCATGCCGTCGAACGCCTCGACCAGGCGCGGGTCGAAATGACCGCCCGCCTGGCTTGTGACGTACTCGAAGGCCTGCGCGCTCGCCCAGGGTTTCTTGTAGGGCCGCAGCGAGGTGAGCGCGTCATAAACGTCGGCCACCGCGACGATGCGCGCGCAGAGCGGAATGTGGTCGCCCACCAGCCCGTTCGGATAGCCCGAGCCGTCGTACTTCTCGTGATGGCCGAGCGCGATCAGCGCGCCCATGCGCACGTACTTCGATGCGCTGCCCTTCAGGATCTCGTGGCCGATCACCGGATGGCGCCGCATCACCTCCCATTCGATCGCGTCGAGCTTGTCGGGCTTGAGCAGGATCTGATCGGGAATGCCGATCTTGCCGATGTCGTGCAGCGGCGCGGCAAGCTCCACCGTCTCCGCCTCGTCGTGCTCGAGTCCCAGCGCGTTGGCGATGAGCCGCGAATAGCGCGACATGCGGATCAGGTGGTAGCCCGTCTCCTCGTCGCGGAACTCCCCGGCGCGGGCGAGCCTGAGCAGCGTCTCCTTCTCGCGCTCGCGCACCTCGCGCGTCGCGTCCTCGACCATGTGCTCGAGAAGGCGCCGGCGGTCCTCGAGTACCAGGTGCTGCCGGCGCAGCGTCAGCAGGTTGCGGCAGCGCGCCAGGCACTCGCGCGCATCGACCGGCTTGGTGAGGAAGTCGGTGATGCCGGCATCGAGCGCGGCGTAGCGCACCTTGCGGTCGTCGTGCACCGTGACCATCACGATCGGCACGTGCTCGTAGCCGGGCAGCGCGCGCAGGCGCTTCACGAACTCAATGCCGTCCATGTCCGGCATCATGTAGTCGACGAGCACCAGGTCGCTGACATGCCGCGTCGCCCAGACGACCGCGTCGACCGGGCGGGCGAAGCCCTCGATCACCACGCGTTCGTCGAGACCGCGCACCACCTGCTCGAGAATCGCGCGGCCGGTCGACTGGTCGTCGACCACCATCACCGTGTTTTTCGCCGAAGGCAGAACCCTGATCTGCGCCTTCGCCATGACCCCTCCCCCTGTATGCCCTCTATGCCCTTGGGCGCAA
>DASXRW010000472.1:0-1597 GCA_036506355.1 Burkholderiales bacterium | reverse complement strand
CAGCCACGATGATGAGGCCGGCGAGGATCGACTGGGAGAGCGCGGGCAGCACGATGTGCACGAAGCGTTGCCAGCCGCGGCTGCCGAGCGACTCGGCCGCGTCCTCGAGCGTGCGCAGGCCCAGCCGCTGCATGTCGGCGATGACCGTCTGCAGAAAGTACGGCAGCGCGAGCACGACGTGCCCGGCGGCAAGCAGCCAGAGGCTGCCGAGCCACGGCAGCGTGTCCGAGGAGAACACGAGGATGAAACCGAACGCGAGCACCAGCGGCGGCAGCGCCACCGGCATCTGGTAGAGCACGCGCGCGAGCGCCCGCACGCGCCGGCTATCGGCGCGGAATACCGCATAGGCGAGCGGCAAGCCGACGCTCAAGCAGGCGGCACAGGTGAGCGCGACGACGGCAAGGCTCGCGGTGAAGGCGCGGCGGAAGCTGGGATCCGCCGCGACGTCGCGATACCACTGTGTCGTGAACCCCGTCGGCAGGATCGTGTTGAGCCAAAGCTCGCCGAACGAACCCGTGAGCAGCAGCGCGATCGGTACGACCAGGTACGCGAGGTAGGCGGCGGTGATCCAGCGCAGGAACATATCAGTCAGCAAGGTAGGTGCGAATTCATCGCACCTTGTGCGCTCCACGATCGTCGCGACAAAGTAGGTGCGAATTCATTCGCACGCGGCGTCCCCGGCCGAATGAATTCGGCCCTACTCCCACAGCTCCACGCGCTCACCGCGCGCTCGCATCTCTCCGGCGCGCTTCTGCAGGTAGCGCTGAAACGACGGCTCGGCGCGATAGGCACCGCTCGTCACATAGGCAAACGACGAGGCGAAGTGAAACGGCCGCAGATACGCCTCGATCCGGAACACCTCGCTGCCATTGTCATCGAAAAAAATCACTGTCGGCGCGTAAGTCACTCCGAGCTCGCGCGCCCAGCTTTCCGCGCTCGTCCTGCGGCCGGCGGGCGTCGTAAGCTCGGTCTGCGCGCCGAGCGCGAACCGCGCCACGTCGAGGCGTTTGACTTGCGCGAGCACTTGATCACGTCGAAATCCCTCCCGGTGCAACTCGTCGCAGGCCGAACAGTCGGTCGTCTCGAAGATGACCGCGAGCGGCTTGTCTCCTCTCTTGCGCCGCAAGTCGTACGGCGGCCGCAGGAAGAAAGGCTCATCGTGCAAGCGCGGGCTCGCCGGCTCGCGCGCAGCTCGGCCGAGGTATTCGGCCAGCGGCTCGCTGCGCTCGAGCCGCCCGGCGACGTAATCGAGCACGGCCTCGAAGCGCTGCGGCGGATAATAGCCGTTGAGGCGCACCACCACCGCGCCCTTCTCGTCGAAGAACAGGAGCGTGGGCGTGAACTGCACCTTGAGCAGGCGCGCGAGCTCCTTTTCGGTCATGGCGCGGCCGTCGATCCAGGTGACTTCGCGGTCGCCCCAGAGGTTGAGCGCGACGGCGAGAAAGTTTTTGCGCGTTTTCTCCACGATCGTGCGCTGCGAGAAATTGGTCGTCATGAGCTGCTTGCAGTACGGGCAGCCGTCCTGACCGAAATAGACGAGAAGCCGCCGCCCGTCGCGGGTTGCATCCCCGATGTCTTCGCGGAAGTCGAGGAAGGT
>DASXRW010000471.1:0-5804 GCA_036506355.1 Burkholderiales bacterium | reverse complement strand
TGAGCTCCGCCGAAATGAAGGAGCGCTTCGCCAAGCAGGGCACCGAAGTGCGTACCGGCACGCCGGAGAGCCTCGGCAACTGGCTGCGCACCGAGCAGGCGAAGTGGGCCAAGGTGGTGAAGGAATCCGGCGCGAAGTTTGACTAAATGAGTCGACCGATGCGCAAGAAGCCGGAGGAGCTTCGCAGCCACCGCTGGTACGGCGTGCCCGATCTGCGCGCGTTCGGGCACCGCTCGCGCACGGCGCAGATGGGCTACGACCGTAGCGATTACGCCGGCAAGCCGGTCATTGCCATCATCAATACCTGGTCCGACATCAATTCGTGCCACACGCACTTCAAGCAGCGTGTCGAAGAAGTGAAACGCGGGGTGTGGCAGGCAGGCGGCTTCCCGGTCGAGATGCCGGCCATGTCGCTCGCCGAAGTGATGCAGAAGCCGACCACCATGATGTACCGCAACTTCCTCGCCATGGAGACCGAGGAGTTGTTGCGCTCCTATCCCGCCGACGGCGCGGTGCTCATGGGCGGCTGCGATAAGACCACCCCCGCTCTCGTGATGGGGGCGATCAGCATGAACCTGCCGGCGATCTACATGCCGGCCGGGCCGATGCTCACCGGCCACTGGCGGGAAAACACGCTCGGCTCGGGGTCGGATACCTGGAAGTACTGGGCGGAACTGCGCGCGGGAAACATCACCGAGCGCGACTGGCAGGAGATCGAGGACGGCATCGCGCGCTCCCCGGGCACCTGCATGACCATGGGCACCGCCGCGACCATGATGTCCCTCACCGAGGCGCTCGGTCTCGCGCTGCCGGGCGCATCCTCGATTCCGGCGCCGGATTCGAACCACGCCAAGATGGCGACGCTCTGCGGCAAGCGCGCCGTGGAGATGGTGTGGGAGGACCTCAAGCCGCGCGACATCCTGAAAAAAGAGTCCTTTGATAACGGCATCGTGACGCTGATGGCGATGGGTGGATCGACCAATGCGCTCATCCACCTCGTCGCCATGGCGGGCCGGGCCGGAATCAAGCTGCCGCTCGAACGATACAACCAGTACTCGGCGAAGACGCCGCTCCTCGCCAACGTGCGGCCCTCCGGCGACAAGTACCTGATGGAGGACTTCTACTACGCCGGCGGCTTGCGCGCGCTCCTTTCGGAACTGAAAGACCTGCTGCACCTGGACTGCCGCACCGTCAACGGAAAAACCCTGGGCGAAAACCTCGAGGGCTCGCGCATCTTCAATGAAGATGTCATCAGGAAGAGAACGAACCCGTTGAAGGAAGCCGGCGGGCTGGTGGTGCTGCGTGGCAACCTCGCGCCGAACGGTGCGGTGATCAAGGCGGCCGCCGCGACACCGAAGCTCCTGAAGCACACCGGCAAGGCGGTGGTTTTCGAGGACTACAACGACATGGCCGCGCGCATCGACCGCGATGACCTGGCCGTCGATGCCGACTCGGTGCTGGTGCTGCGCAACTCCGGCCCGCTCGGCGGTCCGGGGATGCCCGAATGGGGCATGCTGCCCGTGCCGAAGAGGCTGCTCATGCAGGGCGTGCGCGACATGGTGCGCATCTCGGACGCCCGGATGAGCGGCACGAGCTACGGCACCTGCGTGCTGCACGTCGCGCCGGAATCCTTCGTTGGCGGGCCGCTCGCGCTGGTGAAGAGCGGCGACCTGATCGAGCTCGATGTCGAGCGGCGCGAGCTCAACCTCAAGGTGGATGCCGCGGAGCTGGCACGCCGGAAGAGCGCCTGGCGCCAGCCGGAGCAGAAGTTCGCGCGCGGCTACGGCGCGATCTTCTCGCGCCATATCCGCCAGGCCGACGAAGGCTGCGACTTCGATTTCCTCGAAGGCACGGCGCCGATTCCCGAGCCCGAGATCCACTAGCGCATGGAGCTGCCGCGCAACGCATTCAAGCACGCGCTCAAGGCCGGGCGCGCGCAGATCGGGCTATGGTCGAGCCTGTCGTCGAACTACAGCGTGGAGGTCATCGCCGGCGCCGGCTTCGACTGGCTGCTGCTCGACATGGAGCATTCGCCGAACGATCTCGAGAGCCTGCTTGCCCAGCTGCAAGCCGCCGCCCCCTACGGCACGCACCCCGTGGTGCGCGTGCCGTGGAACGACATGGTGACCATCAAGCGCGTGCTCGACATCGGCGCGCAATCACTGCTCGTACCCTACGTCTCGAGCGCACAGGAGGCGGCTGCCGCCGTTTCCTATACGCGCTATCCACCCAAAGGCGTGCGGGGCGTGGCCGGCACGACGCGTGCGACACGCTTCGGGCGCATCAAGGACTATGCACGGCGCGCGCACGAGGAAATATGCCTTCTCGTGCAGGTCGAAACGCAGGCAGGATTGGACAACATCGAAGCGATCTCCGGAATAGAGGGCATCGATGGCGTGTTCGTCGGACCGGCGGACTTGCATGCCTCGCTCGGCCATACCGGCGAGATCGCCAATCCCAAAGTGAAACCGGTCATCGACGACGCCATTCGCCGCATCCGCAAGGCGGGAAAAGCGCCCGGCATCCTCACACCGAGCGAAGATGACGCGCGCCACTGGCTCGACTGCGGCGCGCTCTTCGTCGCGGTCGGCGCCGACGTCGGCATCCTGGCGCGCGGCGCGGAGGCGCTCGCCGCCAAATTCAAGCGCTCATGAAACCCGAGATCATCATCACCGCCCGCGGACACGCCGGCACCATGGCGACGCTGCAGTCCGAGTTCACCGCCCACCTGCTGGCGGATGCGCCCGATCGCGCGGCGTTTCTCAAGCAGCATGCGCCCGCGGTGCGCGGTGTCGCGAGCTTCGGGCCGATGCCGGTCGACGGCAAATTCATGGACGCGCTGCCGAAGCTCGAGATCATCTCGAACTTCGGCGTCGGAGTCGATGCGATCAACCTGGACGATGCCAAGAAGCGCCGCATCATCGTCACCAACACGCCCGACGTGCTGAACGAAGCGGTCGCCGACACCGCGCTAGCGCTCGTCCTCAACACCGTGCGCAAGTTCCCCCAGGCCGAGCAGTACCTGCGCGGCGGCAACTGGGCCTCGCGCGGGCCTTACCCGCTCACCACCGACGCCGGCGCAAAGACCCTCGGCATCCTCGGCCTCGGGCGCATCGGCGAGGCGATCGCCAAGCGCGCGGCTGCCTGCGGGATGAAGATCCGCTACCACAACCGCAACCGCAAGGACGTGCCGCACCCCTACGATCCCGACCCGGTGACCCTCGCCAAGAACTGCGACGTGCTGCTCGTGGTGACGCCGGGCGGGCCGGAGACGAACAAGCTGGTGAACGCCAAAGTCCTCGACGCACTCGGCCCGCAGGGCTATGTCGTCAACATCGCGCGCGGCTCGGTGATCGATGAGCCCGTGCTGCTGCGCTACCTGCAGGAAAAGCGCATCGCCGGCGCCGGCCTCGACGTGTTCGCCGACGAGCCTCGCGTGCCACCGGAATTCTTCACGCTGGACAACGCGGTGCTCTTTCCCCACGTCGGCAGCGCCACCGTCGAGACGCGCAAGGCGATGGGCGACCTGCAGATCGAGAACCTGCGGCTGCACTTCGCCGGCAAGCCCGTAAAGGCGAGAGTCGTCTAGGCCAACAGGCTGCGCAGCATCCAGGCGGTCTTCTCGTGCACCTGCATGCGCTGCGCAAGCAGATCCGCGCTCGGCTCGTCGTTCACCTGCTCGACGAGCGGGAACACTGAGCGCGCGGTCTTCACCACCGCCTCCTGCCCGGCGACGAGCTCGCGGATCATCTGCTCGGCGGCCGGTACGCCTTTCGACTCCGCAATCGAGCTGAGCTCGGCGAACTCGCGGTAAGTGCCGGGCGCCGGGAAGCCGAGCGCGCGGATGCGCTCCGCGATGAGATCCACTGCCAGGGCGAGCTCGTTGTACTGCTGCTCGAACATGAGGTGCAGCGTCTGGAACATCGGCCCTGTGACGTTCCAATGGAAGTTGTGCGTCTTCAGGTAAAGCGTATAGGTGTCGGCGAGCAGGTGCGACAAGCCTTGGGCAATCTTGGCGCGGTCGGTCTCGTTGATGCCAATGTCGATCTTCATCGTGCGGGCTCCTTTCGTGCGCTCATTCTTGGAGCGCAAGCAAGGGCCGTCCAATGAATAAACTTCAACGCGCCGTTCGGGGATTCCTATGAAGGACTGCCGGCGGCCGACTGCAGCCAGTTCTGCAGTCCCAGGCGCTCGGCGAGGTCGATCTGCGTCTCGAGCCAGTCGATGTGCGCTTCCTCGCCCTCCAGGATGTCCGCGAGGATCTCGCGCGAGATGTAGTCCTTGACGCTTTCGCAGTGCGCGATCGCCTCCTGCAGCACCGGCCGCGCCGTGCGCTCCTGCTTCAGATCGCACTTCAGCGCCTCGAGCGCGTTCTCGCCGATCAAGAGCTTGCCGAGGTCCTGGAGATTGGGCAGCCCTTCGAGAAACAGGATGCGCTCGATCAGGCGATCGGCGTGCTTCATCTCGTCGATCGACTCCTTCTTTTCGTATTCCTCGAGCTTCTTCAGGCCCCAGTTGCCGAACATGCGGGCGTGGAGGAAATACTGGTTGATGGCCGTGAGCTCGTTGAACAGCACCTTGTTCAGGTGCTGCACGACCTTGGCGTCGCCTTTCATCGCAGCCTCCGCGGGATCTGCGATGGTAGAACGATCAGGCTTCCGCGGTCAGCGGCTCGGTGGCCTGCACGTCGCGCAGCAGATCGCTCGCGCAGTCGCGGCAGCGCCCGCAGCCCGAGCCGACCCCGAGCTCGAACGCGAGCTGGTCCAGTGAACACGCCCCTTTGCGGGCGCAGTCGCGCACGGCTTTCTCGGTGACGGCGTTGCAGATGCAGATGTACAAGTCTTCCCTCCTTGATGAGAAGTATTATCACTTAAAACCACTTAATTGTGCAAGGAGTTAGTGTTCACTAATTTACAACTATATGTTCCATTGTGTGAAACACTATTTGAGAACCATTGACGAGTAAAGTGATAATTATTATCGTCTCGGTATGATCAAGCCCACCCAACCCGCGCCAATGCCGCCAAAGGTGCCTAGCCAGATGCTGCTCGGCGCGCGCAAAGAGCTGGTCATTACGCACAACGGTCGCGAGTACCGGCTGCGCGTGACCCAGAACGGCAAGCTCATCCTCACCGCGTAAGGCAATGGGCCAAATACTTCTGGTCACGCTGCGCGAAGGCATCGAGATGTTCCTCATCGTGGCGATCGCTGCGGCTTACCTGCGCAAAACCGGTCGCGCCGCGCTGCTGTCGGCGGTCGCCTGGGGCACAGGGACCGCCGTGCTGGCGTCCGTGGTGCTCGGCGTGTGGCTCGCCGAGGTGGCGGTGCTGCCGAAGTGGGAATCCCTGCTGGCGCTAATCGCAGCGCTTCTTGTCATCTCGATGGTGATCTACATGCTGCGCGCCGCGAAAGAGATGAGCCGCCAGATCGGCGCGCGCCTCGAAGCCGCGGCGCGGCGTGCCGATGGCGCTGCCTGGATCGGGGTATTCCTGTTCGTCGTGTTGATGATCACGCGCGAGGGAATGGAGACCGCGTTCATTACCGCCTCGCTCTTCCGGCAAACCGAGACCACGCTCTTCGTTTGGGGCGCCCTCGGCGGCCTCGCCCTTGCCGCGCTCCTGGCATGGGCATGGTCGCGCTACGGCCACCGCGTCGACCTGGGTCTTTTCTTTCGCGTGACGTCCGTCTTCCTGCTGCTCTTTGCAGTCCAGCTCATCATCTACGCGTTTCACGAGGCGACGGAAGCCAATCTGCTGCCGCTCGATAACGCGTATTGGCATCTCGCCACCGAGCCCTACGGGCCG
>DASXRW010000470.1:0-1811 GCA_036506355.1 Burkholderiales bacterium | reverse complement strand
CGAGCCCAAGAAGAAGGGCGAAGGCAAGAAGAAGTCGGAAGGCAAGAAGTCCGACAAGATGGACAAGAAGTAACCCGCAGAGAAATGATGACAAGGCAGGGCGCGTCCCTGCCTTTTTCATTTATGCGCCTGCTCTTCGCTGCCGTGCTCGCCGCCGCTCCGGCTTTCGCCCAGCAGATCCCCGTGGTGCAGTTGAACGCCGGCATGCACCTCATCCGCGCCGAGGTCGCCGCCGACTACGGCACGCGCATGACGGGACTCATGCATCGCGCGTCGATGCCCTCCAACGCCGGGATGCTGTTCATCTTCGACGAAGCGACCACGCACTGCATGTGGATGAGGAACACGCTGCTTCCGCTCTCGGTCGCGTTCATCGACGAGAAGGGCGCGATCATCAACGTCGAGGACATGGAGCCCCAGACCGAGGACTCGCACTGCGCGAGCCGCCCGGCACGCTACGCGCTGGAGATGAACCGCGGCTGGTTCGCCGCCCGGGGCATCAAGCCGGGAAGCCACATCGGCGGCATTCCCGGCATCAAATAACTAGAACGTGATGCCGCCGTGGCTTTGCGCGACCATGAAGTAGAGCATCGGGATCGAGAGCATGGTGTTGATGCGCGAGGCCATGCCGGCGCGCTTCGCCGCGGCGGCTTTGTCTTCCGGGGACACCTGCACGATGCCGAGCGCCTTCTTCTGGTTCGGCCAGATGACGAACCAGACGTTGGCCCACATGATGGTGCCGAGCCACGCGCCCAGGCCGATCGAGGTGAACGGTTTCTGCAGCGTGAGCGCCTGCCACAGGTAGCCGTTCATCAGCGCGAGAATCAGGCCGAGGATGATGGTCGCCATCGCCGCCCAGCGGAACCAGAAGAGCGCGGCCGGCGCGATCACCTTGCTGATCGCCGGCTTCTCGGCGTCGGGGATCTTCGGCATCGAGGGTGTCTGCACGAAGTTGAAGTACCAGAGCAGCCCGATCCACATCACGCCGGCGGTTATGTGCAGCCAGCGCATCGCGAAGAGCCACCAGGCGTGCTCGCCGAGCGCCACCTTGCCGCCAACGCCGGCGAGGATGATGAGCAGGATGATAAGCAGGACGACACCGGCGGTGATCGTTTTGCCCAGCGATTGGAAGAAGGCACCCATGGTTTTCTCCTTTTGTTTATGGGTTTAGAGCGAAAAAAGTCTAGCACCTAGCCGGCTAGCCCGCTTGCCGCGACCAGCAGCACCACGAGCTGCGCCGCCGCCAGCGCCGCCTGCAGCCAGTCGCGCCCGGCGATGAGCGCGGGCACGAGCCGCGCGTAGCAGGCTGGCGTGACGAGGCCGAGGAGCGCGATCGCGGCCAGATTGAGCCCATCGCCGTAGGCGAGCTCGCCGAGCCAGGCCCAGCCCTGCGGCGCGCCGGTCACTTCGATAAAACGGTCGACCGGCAACGCCCAGTAGCGCGGCAGCTCCTCGAGCGGCACAAAGGCGGGCAGCAGGCCGCCCGCATAGACGAGGAACGCACACAGCGAAATCGCGAAGCCCGCCTTGGTCGCGAGGTCCAGCCAGCGCGCGTAGAGCGCGTTCAAACCCATAGTCCGAGACCCCGCGACAGCGCCCGCGCTCCGGCGAGCAGCATCACGACGATGACCAAGCGCCGGATCACCGGCGCCGGCGTCGCGCCCAGCAGGCGCGCGCCGATGCGCGAGCCGAGCATTACGCCGAGGATCGACGGCACGACGATCAGCGGCAGCAGCGCGCCGCGATGCAGGTAGACCCACGCCGCGGAGCTGTTGATCACCGAGATGAGCAGCCCGCTCGAGCCCACCGCG
>DASXRW010000469.1:0-8297 GCA_036506355.1 Burkholderiales bacterium | reverse complement strand
GCGCAAGGGGCAGGCGCTCGCCGAGCTCTATGTGCCGGACTGGGTCGCGGCGCAGGAGGAATACCTGTCCGCGCGCCGCATGGCCGGCACGCGCCTGGAGACGCTGGTCGAGGGCGCGCGCCAGCGCATGCGGCTTGCCGGCATGACCGAGCAGCAAGTCCAGATGGTGGCATCGAGCGGCAAGGTGCATGCGCGCCTCACGCTTTACGCGCCGATCGGCGGCGTGGTGTCCGAGCTCGCCGCGCGCGAAGGCATGACGGTGATGTCCGGCGCGCCGCTCTTCCGCATCAACGGCCTCGCCACCGTGTGGGTCAACGCCGAGGTGCGCGAAGGCGAAGCGGGCACTGTGCGCGTCGACAACGCGGTCGAAGCGCGCACGGCGGCGCTTCCCGGCAAGGTGTTCAAAGGCCGCGTGAGCGCCATTCTCCCGGAAGTGAATCCGGCAACGCGCACGCTCAAGGCGCGCGTCGAGCTCGCCAATGAGGCAGGCGAGCTCAAGCCCGGCATGTTCGCCACCGTGAATTTCACGCCCGCCGCGCGGCGCGAAATGCTGATCGTGCCCTCCGAAGCGGTGATCCAGACCGGCAAGCGCAGTGTGGTGATCGTCGCGCAGGGCGATGGCAAGTTCGCCCCGGTGGAAGTGGAGACCGGCACCGAAGCCGACGGCAAGACCGAGATCCGCAAGGGGCTGGAGGCGGGACAGAAGGTGGTGGTGTCCGGTCAGTTCCTGATCGATTCGGAAGCTAGCCTGCGCGGCGCCATCGCGCGCATGGGCGAGCCGCAGGCCGCGGCGCCCGACCCCGCCGCCTCGACGCACAAGGGCACCGCCAAGGTCGAGAAGATCGACAAGGACGAAATCATCCTGTCGCACGGGCCGATCGCCTCGCTGCAGTGGCCGCCGATGACCATGGGCTTCAAGCCGCCTGCCGGCGGTCTGCCCAAGGATCTCAAGCCGGGCGACAGCGTGAGCTTCGAGTTCCGGCAATCGAAGGAGGGGCCGTTCGAGATCGTGGCGATTTCAAAGGCGCCGAAATGATCGCCAATCTGATCCGCTGGTCGATCCACAACCGCTTCCTCGTGCTGCTGGCGACGGTGCTGGTGTCGGCGTGGGGCGTGTGGGCCATGCTGCGCACGCCGCTCGACGCGATCCCGGATCTTTCCGACGTGCAGGTCATCATCCGCACCACCTACCCCGGGCAGGCGCCGCAGATCGTCGAGAACCAGATCACCTATCCGCTCGCCACCACCATGCTCTCGGTGCCCGGCGCGCGCACGGTGCGCGGCTACTCGATGTTCGGCGACTCGTTCGTGTACGTGCTGTTCGAGGACGGCACCGATCCTTATTGGGCGCGCTCGCGGGTACTCGAATACCTGAGCCAGGTGCAGGCACAGCGGCTGCCGACGCAGGCGCGTACCGCGCTCGGCCCCGATGCCACCGGCGTCGGCTGGATCTACGAATACGCGCTCGTCGACCGCAGCGGCAGGCTCGATCTTTCGCAACTGCGCGCGCTGCAGGACTGGTTCCTGAAGTACGAGCTGAAAGCGGTGGCGAACGTCTCCGAGGTGGCGAGCGTCGGCGGCATGGTGCGCCAGTATCAGATCGTGCTCGACCCCGACCGCGTGCGCGCGTTCGGCATCCCGCACATGAAGGTGATGGCGGCGGTGCAGCGCGCGAACCAGGAGACCGGCGGCTCGGTGATCGAGCTCGGCGAAGCCGAATACATGGTACGCGCCTCGGGCTACCTGCAGTCGCTCGACGACTTTCGCAAGATCCCGCTCGTCACCACCGACGCCGGCGTGCCCGTCAGGCTCGGCGACGTCGCGCGCGTGCAGCTCGGGCCGGAGATGCGCCGCGGCATCGCCGAGCTGGACGGCGAAGGCGAGGTCGCCGGCGGCATCATCGTCATGCGCTCGGGCAAGAACGCATTGGAGACGATCGACGCGGTGAAGAAGAAGATCGAGGCGCTGAAGCCGAGCCTGCCGCCCGGCGTGGAGATCGTGCCGGTCTACGACCGGTCGAGCCTGATCAAGCGCGCCGTTTCCAATTTGCAGCAGAAGCTGCTCGAGGAATTCATCGTCGTGGCGCTGGTGTGCCTGGTGTTCCTGTTCCATCTGCGCTCGGCTTTCGTTGCCATCGTCTCGCTGCCGCTCGGCGTGCTAATCGCGTTCATCGTCATGTACTACCAGGGCGTGAACGCCAACATCATGTCGCTCGGCGGCATCGCCATCGCCATCGGAGCGATGGTCGACGCGGCGGTGGTGATGATCGAGAACGCGCACAAGCACATCGAGGCCTGGCGTCATGCTCATCCCAACCAGCAGTTGCACGGCAATGAGCAGTGGCGCGTTATCGGCGAGGCAGCCGCGCAAGTGGGGCCAGCGCTCTTCTCGTCGCTGCTCATCATCACCCTGTCGTTCGTGCCGGTCTTCACGCTCGAGGCACAGGAGGGGCGCTTGTTCTCGCCGCTTGCGTACACCAAGACTTATGCGATGGCGGCGGCGGCGGGGCTCGCGGTCACGCTGATCCCGGTGCTGATGGGTTACCTGATCCGCGGCCGCATTCCCGACGAGAAGAAAAACCCGCTCAACCGCGGCCTGATCGCGCTCTATCAGCCGCTGCTCAACCGAGTGCTCGCGTTTCCAAAACTAACGTTGGTGGCGGCGCTGGCGATCCTGGTCGCCACGCTGTATCCGGCGACGCACATCGGCGGCGAATTCATGCCGCCGCTCGACGAAGGCGACCTGCTGTACATGCCCTCGGCGCTGCCCGGCATCTCCGCCGGCAAGGCCGCCGAGCTGCTGCAGCAGACCAACCGCCTGATCAAGAGCGTGCCGGAGGTGGCGAGCGTCTTCGGCAAGGCGGGACGCGCGGAAAGCGCCACCGACCCGGCGCCGCTCGAGATGTTCGAGACCACCATCCAGTTCAAGCCGCGCGGCGAGTGGCGCGCCGGCACGACGCCGGAGAAGCTCATCGAGGAGCTCGACCGCACGGTGCGCGTGCCCGGGCTGTCGAACATCTGGGTGCCGCCGATCCGCAACCGCATCGACATGCTCGCCACCGGGATCAAGAGCCCGGTCGGCGTCAAGGTCGCCGGCACCAACCTGCAGGAAGTCGACCGCATCGCCGCCGACATCCAGCGCGTGGTGAAGGACGTGCCCGGAGTGACCTCGGCGTTTGCCGAGCGCCTGAGCGGCGGGCGCTACATCGATGTGAAGATCGACCGCGACCGGGCGGCGCGCTACGGGCTCAACATCGCCGACGTGCAGAGCATCGTCTCGGCGGCGATCGGCGGCGACAACATCGGCGAGACCGTCGAGGGCCTGCAGCGCTTTCCGATCAACCTGCGCTATCCGCGCGAGATCCGTGACTCCGTGGAAAAGATCCGCACCCTGGCGGTGCTCACCGAGCGCGGCGCGCAGATCCGGCTCGGCGACGTCGCCGCGATCAGCATCACCGACGGCCCGCCGATGCTGAAGAGCGAGAACGCCCGGCTGTCGAGCTGGGTCTATGTCGACCTGGCCGGCCGCGATCTCAGCTCCGCCGTGCGCGACATGCAGCAGGCCGTAGCGAACGGCGTGAAGCTCCCTCCCGGTTATTCGATCTCCTGGTCAGGCCAGTTCGAGTACCTGGAACGCGCCACCGCCAAGCTGAAGATCGTGGTGCCGGCGACGCTGCTCATCATCCTCGTGCTGCTGTATCTCACCTTCCGGCGCTTCGACGACGCGCTGCTCATCATGTTCACGCTGCCCTTCGCGCTGGTCGGCGGCTTCTGGCTGCTCTATCTCCTCGGCTATCACATGTCGATCGCCGCCGCGGTGGGGTTCATCGCGCTGGGCGGCGTGGCCGCGGAAATCGGCGTGGTGATGCTGCTGTATATGAACCAGGCGGTGTCCGACCGCGACGACGAGGGCCGCCTGGCGAGCAAGGAAGACCTGCCGGCGGCCATCATCGAAGGCGCCGCGCTGCGCGTGCGGCCGATCGCGATGACCGTCGCCGTGATCATCGCCGGCCTGCTGCCGATCATGTTCGGCGGCGGCACCGGCTCCGAAGTGATGCAGCGCATCGCCGCCCCCATGGTCGGCGGCATGATTACCGCGCCGCTGCTTTCGATGTTCGTCATCCCTGCGGCGTACCTTCTGATCCGCCGGCGCGAATTCCGTGCCGCACGTGTTCCTAACCTCGATACGAAAGGAAGCTGATATGAAGCGCACACTTGCCTGTGCACTCGCCGTTGCAGCATCGCTTGCCGTCGTTTCGCCCGCGCGGGCCCAAGGCATGAGCGGCATGGAAATGAAGGGCGGCAAAGCCGAAAACAAAGGCAAATCGCAAGCGCACAAGGCCTCCGGCACGGTGACCAAGGTCGATGCGCAGAAGGGCAACGTGACCATCGCTCATGGCCCGGTGCAAACCATGAACTGGCCCGCGATGACGATGACCTTCAAGGTCAAAGACAAGGCGGCGCTCAACAGGGTGAAGCAAGGCGACAAACTGGACTTCAGCTTCGTGCAGTCCGGCAAGGACTACATCGTTACCGAGATGAAATAGGAGATAGATATGTCCTGGAAGACGGCGATGCTCAAGGCCGGGGCCCTGGCGCTGCTCGCGATGTGCGCTACGCCAGCGCTCGCTGCCGGCGACGCTAAGCGCGGCGCTCAAGTGTTCGGGCAGTGCATGGCTTGCCATTCGCTCGCCGAGGGCGAGCACCTCACCGGCCCGAGCCTCGCCCACCTCTGGAACCGCAAGGCGGGCGCGGTCGAAGGCTTTCGGCGCTACTCCGAAGCGCTGAAGGGCGCCGGCGTGACGTGGAACGAGGCAAGTCTCGATAAATGGCTCGCCGACCCGGAGAAATTCATCCCGGGCAACAGCATGACCTTTCCCGGGCTCAAGAAAGCGCAGGACCGCCAGGATGTCATCGCGTACCTGCAGGCGGCTGCCGAAGGCAAGGCGCCGCAGGCCAAATCCGGAATGGGCAGGATGGCCGGCATGCAGGCGCGCAAGCCCGATCTGCACAAGGCTCCGCCCGAAGCCCAGGTGAAGGCGATCCGCTACTGCGGCGATACCTATACCGTGGAAACGGCGGACGGCAAGAGCCAGAAGGTCTGGGAGTTCAACCTGCGCCTCAAGAGCGATTCGAGCAAGCTCGGGCCCGAGCCCGGAAAACCGGTCGCCCTGGGCTCTGGCATGCAGGGCGATCGTTCGTCGATCGTGTTCGCTTCACCGAAGGAGATCAGCGAATTCATCAAGGCGGATTGCCGCTGAGGCGTGCCTTTCTGCTCCTGCTGCTTACCGCCTGCAGCAAGTCTCCGGCGCCGGGCGACGACCCGAGGGCGAATCCGCGCGATGCAGCGAAGGTCGCGCTCGGCGCGAAGGTCTACGCGCAGAACTGCGCCGCGTGCCATGGGGCGAATCTCGAAGGCCAGCCGGACTGGAAGCGCCGCCTGCCGAACGGCCGGCTGCCCGCCCCGCCGCACGACGACAGCGGCCACACCTGGCACCACGCCGACCACGTGCTCTTCGCCATCGTGAAGAATGGCCTCGTACCGCCGTACGCGACGCCGGGCTACGAGAGCGACATGCCCGCCTTCGGCGGCAAGCTGTCCGAGGAAGAGATCTGGGCCGCGCTCGCCTTCATCAAGAGCCGCTGGTCAAGCGAAGTGCTTTCGCTCCGGGCGGAAATGTTCGGCAACGCCTCCGGCAAGTAAGCCGCGGTGGCGCTCTACGCCCGCTTCATACTGCCGCGGCTCATCGATCTCGCGATGAAGCAGCGGATGCTGCGCGAGCGGCGCGCCGCGCTCGTGCCGCGCGCCAAAGGTCAAGTGCTGGAGGTCGGCATCGGCTCCGGACTCAACCTGCCCTACTACTCGATTGCTGTCGAACGCCTCTACGGACTCGATCCTTCGCCGCAACTGCTCGCGATCGCGCGCAAAGGCGTGCAGAAGGCGAGTTTGCGCGCCGAGCTGGTGTGCCAATCGGCCGAACGCCTGCCGTTCGCCGACGCGAGCTTCGACAGCGCAGTGATGACCTGGACGCTGTGCAGCATCCCGGACGCCGGCAGCGCGCTGCGCGAAATCCGGCGGGTGCTGAAGCCGGGCGGCGAGCTGCTGTTCATCGAGCACGGCCTCGCGCCCGAGCCGCGCGTCGCGGCCTGGCAGCGGCGCCTCACTCCGCTGTGGCGGCCGCTCGCGGGAGGCTGTCACCTCGACCGGCCGATCGACACCCTGATCCGGTCGGCCGGATTCACCATCGCCGAGCTGCACAAGTCCTACTTGAAGGGGCCGAAGCCGTTCACCTACATGTATGAGGGATCCGCGCGCGCCTGAAGCCTGGTTTCGCGACCGCGCGGCGCTGTCGCTCATCGGCAGGCGCTATCTGCCCTGGCTCGCCGTGCTCAACCTCGCGTGGGAACTGGCGCAGCTTCCGCTTTACACGATATGGCGCGAGCAAAGCGCGGGCTATGTCGCCTTCGCAGTGGCGCATTGCACCGTCGGCGACATTCTGATCGGCGCGGCCGCCCTGGCGCTGGCACTGATCGCGGCGCGCGCCGGGCCGCCTATGCGCTGGCCCTGGCTCCAGGTCGCGCTCATCGCCACCGTGGCAGGAGCGGCCTATACGCTGGTGAGCGAGTGGATGAATACTTCGCTGCGGCAGGGCTGGCAATACTCAGAGCTGATGCCGACGCTGGACCTGGGCGGCTTCGTCATCGGCGTTTCGCCGCTCGCCCAATGGCTGGTCGTGCCGCCGCTCGCGCTTTACCTGGCGCGCCGCGCTGAATCCGCTTAGCAGCACTTCATGCCGAAATGCATCGTCCCCATCGCCAGGACGGCGACCAGGGCGACACCGCCGATCACCGCGAGGACGGCGAGGACGATGTTGCCGATACCGCCCGCGGCTGGCGTTCCGGCGCGCGTCAGCAGCTTCACCAAAAGCACTACACCGCCGATCACCAGGGCGGCGGCGATGAGCACCGGCACCCAGCCGAAGCCCATCACGCCGCCCATCATCGAGTCCATGCCGCCGCTCATCATGTGACCTTGGACTGCGCCGCGCGACGTTCGTTTCGCGGCTGTTCATGAGTCGGCATGGTAAGTTCGCGGCGAGAAACGAACGCTGGCGGTTCCATGAAGCTGGGCAGCTTCGATTCACTGGTTCAGGCGCTGCACCAGGCCCGCGTGCGCTACCTGGTCGCGGGCGGCCTGGCGGTGAACGCGCACGGGTACCTGCGTTTCACGCGCGACGTCGACCTGGTGTTGCAGCTCGTTCCCGAAAACATCGTCGCGGCCTTCTCGGCATTCGAGACCATCGGCTATCAGCCGCTCGTTCCCGTCAGCGCTGCGCAGTTCGCCGACCCCGCGACGCGCAACGCATGGATCCGCGACAAGGGAATGACCGTGCTGAACTTCTGGTGCGACAGCCACCGGGAGACGCCGATCGACGTGTTTGTCACCGAGCCGTTCGACTTCGAGGACGAATATGGCCGGGCGCTGGTAAAGCCGCTCGGCGCCATCGCCGTGCGCTTCGTCTCGATACCGTCGCTCATTCGGATGAAAGAGATCGCGGGCCGGCCGCAGGATAGAATCGACATCGAATACCTGCGCAAGCTTGCCGATGCCTCGAAGTGACGACCAAGCGATCGACTGGAGCCTGACCACCTGGGAAGGCGCCGAGCGCGAGCAGTTGCGGCGCTGGGCTGAGCTGACCCTCGAGGAAATCGTGCGCGCCCAGGAAGAGATGCAGAACCTGGCCGAAAGGCTCGCTCGGGCGATACCTTCCGCCGGCCAGACGAGCTAAGTCACTTGCAACAGGCGTTGGAGCTCTGCATCGGCGGACAGCGCACGCTGCCGTAGCTGCAGAATACGCAGCAGTCGCCGGCCTTTGGCTTCAGGCGCACGGCGCAATGCGGGCAGTCGTAAAAGAAAAGGCAGGCGTCGGTGGGCATGGTTTCCACGCTCGGCCGGCTGCAGCTCGGACAGGTAATCACGCTTTGCGGCGTCACGGCTTGATCTTCGCCGGAAAGCCGGCGTCGCTCACCGCTTTTGCGAGCACCTCGGGCGACACCTTGTCGGGGTCGTAGCGCGCCTGCGCGCTGTGCGTTGCCAAATCCGCCTTTGCATCGAGCACGCCGGCGACGCGTTCCAGTGCCTTGCGCACGGTGAGGGGGCAGAGCGAGCAGGTCATGCCCGAGACCTCGAACTGGGCGGTCTTCGGCTCCGCGGCGAACGCGGACATCGCAGCGGCAAGGAGCAGCAATGCTTTAAGCGAAGTGGCCATAGACGATCGGGAACAGGATCAGCGCCTT
>DASXRW010000468.1:0-2480 GCA_036506355.1 Burkholderiales bacterium | reverse complement strand
CGAGCTGGGTGGACCTCAAGTTCGAGCGCTGCTTCCAGGTGATGGAAGCGGATGACGAAGCGCTCTTCACGCAGTGGACCGCCAACTGGGACGATCTGATCGACTTCGAGATCGTGCCGGTGCGCACCTCCGCGGAGGCCGCGGCTGCGATTGCGCCCTAGGCGAGCCGGAAGTCGCGCTCGATGCGTAGTTGGACGAGCTTGCCCAGGGCGGCCGGCACGGCGGTGAGCGCGAGGCGTTCACGCAATTCCTTCCTGTCCACCATGTCGCGGCGCGCGAGCGCCGCGGTGAATGCAAGATCCGTTTCGCGCCCGGCCACATACTTGGAGATGGCAAGGTCGTGCACTTCGAGGCACAGGCCGACCACGTCTTCGTTGTCGACGCGCACCAAGCGCTTTCGCCATCCCTTCGGGAGCGTAGCGGTAGACGCGCTCACGGCTTGCGCGTAGTAACCGAACTGCTCGTGAAAACGCGACCCTTCCCCGACGGCGTCGTCGATCTTGTAGGCTCGTTGCGGGTGATTGTTCGGAAAGACATCGGCTCGCATGGAGGCAAGCAAAGCGGACGGCGCGCCTGGATATTCGCCGAGCAGGGCCTGGCTGCCGATGACGACGATCTCGCGATCCGCCGCGGCGGCCCCTGCCGCGCGGATGACGTGCTCAAGCTCGGAACGCGTCATACACGCGGCGACGTTCCGCCTGCGAGAGCAATGTGCCGAGGGGTGAAGACTGTCGCAGGCGCGCCGCGTCTTCGCTCAGCTCGGTCGCCTTTGCCGCCACTTCCTGCCATGGGCGTTCGAGCAGCCCCTGCCACTCGCGCAGCGCAGCGGGCGGTCGCTGGCCATAGCGTTCGAGCCAGCGCTTTAAAGTGGCACGCGCGCGTAGGAGGAGGCGCGGCTCGGCAGCCATGCGGCGCGCTGCGAGCACGTGCAGCGCGAGGCTGCGCGCCTCGACTACACGATGGTCGGACCAGCTTGACGTGCCGGCGCGCCAGTGCGTCACCAGGCGCAAGCCCGCAGCGCGCCTGCGCTCGCGGTGGCGGCGCATGCGCTCGACCGCGGACACTGCCTTGCCGGTAGGCGGCCTGCCCCTCATCGATTTATCGTAACATGTTGCGAAAAAGAATCTTTGCATGGCACGGAAACCGGGCACCGAGGTCCTGATCGCCGCCGGCCGCGAGGTGACCATCACCAACGCGGCGAAGGTGCTGTTTCCTGCCGCGAAGTACACCAAGCTGGACGTCGCACAGTACTACGTCGCGTTGGCCGAGGGCGCGCTGCGCGGCGCGGGCGGGCGGCCGAACATGCTGGTGCGCTATCCGAACGGCATCGACGGCGAGTTCTTCTTTCAAAAGCGCGCGCCGGAGAGCCGGCCGGAGTGGATCGAGGTGGTCGAGCTCAAGTTTCCATCAGGGCGCAGCGCCGAGGAGCTGGTGCCGCGCGACGCGGCGGCGCTCGCGTGGATGGCGAACCTCGGCTGCCTGGAGCTCCATCCGCACCCGGTGCGCGCCGAGGACCTGGAGCATCCCGACGAGCTGCGCGTCGATCTCGATCCGGTGCCCGGCGTGAAATGGGCGCAGGTGCGTGAGGTCGCCGGCGTGGCGCGCGCCGCGCTGGCAGAGCTCGGACTCATCGGCTGGCCCAAGACCTCCGGCAAGCGCGGCATGCATATCTACGTTCGCATCCAACGGAAGTGGACTTTCGATGAGGTCAGACGTGCGGCACTCGCGCTTGCCCGCGATGTCGAGCGCCGCGCGCCGCAGCTCGCGACGAGCAAGTGGTGGAAGGAGGAGCGCCACGGCGTCTTCGTCGACTACAACCAGAACGCGAAGGATCGGACCATTGCGTCGGCCTATTCGGTGCGTCCGACGCCGGAGGCGACGGTGTCCGCGCCGCTCGACTGGACGGAGGTGGCGGACTGCGAGCCAGGCGATTTCACGCTGGCGACGATGCCAAAGCGGTTCAAGCAACTGGGCGAGCGCCATGCGGGGATCGATGCAAAGGCGGGATCGCTCGGGCCATTGCTCGAGCTATTCGAGAAGCAGGGCGAGGGCGACGCGCCCTGGCCGCCGCACTATAGGAAGCAGGCCGGCGAGCCGGCGCGCGTGCAGCCCTCGAAGCGCAAGCTGCCGGTGATCGAGATCGGGCGCGCCAAGCGCAGGGAGGATGCGCTGGCTGGCTTGGAGCGCTGGAAGAAGCGCCACCCCAAGGTGGCAGAGCATCTGGAGCCTGCCGACGTGCTAGTGGATGCGATGCGTGGCAGGTCGTCGACCTGGACGCGGATTCGCGTGAATCTGCAGCATGTGCCGGCGAAGCTGCGCCCGGCTCAGGAGCCGCTCGATCCGGACGAGAAAACCTTGTCGAGCTCGTAGGGCTTGGTGACCTCCAGCTGGTCGTAGCGGCAATCCTCGGGCCGCTTGTCGGGCCGCCAGCGCAGAAAAACCGCCGCGTGCCGGAAGCGATCGCCCTGCAGGTGGTCGTA
>DASXRW010000467.1:0-3865 GCA_036506355.1 Burkholderiales bacterium | reverse complement strand
CGCCGAAGGCGCGATGAAAAGACCGGCGAGCGCTTCGGAGACGCCGATCAGCACGCCGCCGAGCAGCGCGCCGCCCATGGAGCCCAGGCCGCCCACGATCACGATGACAAAGGCGAGCAGCGTGTACGCCGGGCCGAGCGGCGGCGTCACGTCGACCAGCAGCACCATCGCGCAGCCGGCGATCGCGACGCACACGGCGCCCAGGCCGAAGGTGAGCGAGTAGAGGTGCTTGACGTTGAGGCCCACCACTTTCGCGCCGAGGTAGTTGTCGGCGCAGGCGCGAATCGCCTTCCCCACCAGGGAATACTTAAAGAAGGCGAAAAGCGCCGCGGCAGCGATCACCGCCGCGCTGGCGGCGAAGAGCCGCGCCTTGTCGACCAGGATCGGCCCGAGCTCGAAGGACTCGAGCTGATAATCGACCTGGACGTTGCGTGCGTCGGGGCCGAAGATCATCAGCATCGCGTTGACGAGGATGATCGCCACGGCGACGAGCAGCATGAACTGCGAGTGCTCGGGGCGCGTGATGAACGGGTTGATGAAGCCCGCCTGCAGCGCGTAGCCGAAGACGAAGAACGCGGCCGCCACCGGCAGCATGGCGACGAAGGGATCGAGCTTGAGCGCGGCGAAGAGCACGGTCGCCGCGTACATGGCGATGGTCATCATCTCGCCGTGCGCGAAGTTCACCACGCGCACCACGCCGAAGATCACCGAGAGCCCGAGCGCCATCAGCCCGTACACCAGGCCGGTGAGAATCCCGGAGACGACGACGTTGGCGACTAGATCAGGAGCGGGCATCAAAAAGGGGTCAGAGCAATTTTCCTGTTACCACTGCGTGGCATAGTTGTTACCGGAAAATTGCTCTGACCCCTTTTCTTCAGGCCTTCTTGTAGCCCGGCACCGGGAACACCGGCTTCGCCGTGGCGGCTTCCTTCGGCAGCACCACCGTCGGAATCAGGTTCAGGTTCTGCACGCACGCCGAGCCGATGCCTTCGACCTGGCCCTTCGCGTTGAACTTGATCGGGCCGCCCAGCATCATCTTGCTGGTGATGTTGGTCTGGCGGATCGCGTCGGCCAGCGTCTTCGGGTCCGTGCTTTTCGCGCGTTTGTAGGCGTCTGCGGCGATCAGGATCGCCTCGAACGTGAAGCCGGCGTTCAGGCCGTGAAACACGAGCTTGTCCTTCGGATTGCGCTTGAGAAACGCCTTTTCGACCGTCTTCGTGAGCGGCGCGTGGGGGTTGTACCAGGGCACGTTGGAGATGCAGTACTCGGAATACTTGCCGAGCGCCGCAAAAAAATCCTCCTCGTACATTCCCGGCGAACCCGGGCTGACGACGCCCATCGGGTTCCAGCGCTGCTTCACCATTTCGCGGCGCAGGATCTTGGCGTCCTCGAGACGACACACGAGCAGCAGGAAGTCGGCGTTCGCGCCCTTAGCCTTCGACACTTCGACCGTCAGGTCCTTCGCCGCCGGGTCGTAGGAGATCGTGTCGACGATCTTGAACGGCAATTGGGTCAGCCGCGGCATCGCGGCGCCGATACCCTTCGCCATCGCCTGACCGAAGGTGTCGTTCACGTGCATGAAGACAGCGGTGCGCGGGATGGTGTTGGTCGCCTGGAAGAGCTCGCCGATGAGGGACAGGCCGTTGCGCACGATGTCCTGCGCCGTCTGGAAGTTGCGGAACACGAACTTGTAGCCCTGCTCGGTGATCTGCGGCGCGGCGGCGATGTTGATGACGAAGGGCACGCCGCGCTGCTCGGCGACCTGCGCAATCGCGGCGGCGGCGCCCGAGTCGAACGGACCGACGAGGACATGCGCGCCCTCCTGGATCAGGCGCTCGGCGCGCGTCCGGGCGGTATCGACGTTGGTCTCCGTATCGGCATTCATAAGCTCGATGTCGACGCCGAGCATCTCCTTGATCACGCCCGGCGCGAGGTCGGCGCCCTTCTGGCACGACAGCCCGATCTTTCCCTGGAAGCCGGAGCGCGGCAGCAGCACGCCGACTTTCAGCTTCTGCGCTTGCGCGCGCACGATCCCGAATGGCGAAATTGCTGCGATGGCGCCTGCGGCGGCGAGCGCCTTGTTGAATTGACGGCGTTGCATGATGACCCCTCCTTGGGGGCCGTATTCTAAGCTGCTAGCTTTCGAGCCAGCGTGCCGCGTCCTGCTCGGTCATGAAGCGCTTGGCGTCGATCCCCAGCCGGCTGGCTTCGACCACGGCCGTGTCGTAGACCGCGATGAGGTTCGCGGTGTCGGCCACCACGGCGAGGCGGAAGCCCGCAGGGATCCCCGCGAGCGCCATCGAGCGCAGCACGTCGCGCAGCGCGAGATGCGAGAAGGCGTCGATCTTCGCGTTGCCGACGATCAGCACGCGGCTGCAGGTGCGCGTCAGGCACTCGTTGGCGAAGGCGTGGTAGCAGTCCTGCACTTCGTCGGACAGGGCCGGGCCGACGTTCACCCGCAGGCGCTCATCCTGCAGCTCGATCACGCAGCCGGCCCTGTTGCGAATACGCGTAGCCATGGACGAAGCCGCGACACGCTGTAACGGCACTTTGCAGCCGAGCAATGGCGATGCCCGGTTCGTCGCCCGACGACGACTGTCGACGAAGCCTTACACTAACCACCAACCCAAAGGGGGTCGCATGCATGCACGCGGCAAGTTCCGTCGCAGTTTCCTAAAGGCCGCCGCGCTTGGCCTGGTCAGCGGCGCGTTGCCCGGGGCGTTTTCCCGTACTGCCCGCGCCCAGGGCTTCGAGACCGCGAAGATCATCGTCGGCTTTCCGCCGGGCGGCACTACCGACATCATGGCGCGCAAGGTCGCCGACAAGCTGCGCGGCCCGTACGCGCGGGCCGTCATCGTCGAAAACCGCCCGGGAGCCGGTGGACAGCTTGGCGTGGTCGCGCTGAAGGACGCGCCGGCGGATGGCAGCGTGATGCTGCTCACGCCTTCGTCGATGCTTTCGATCTATCCGTACACCTACCGCAAGCTCCAGTACGCGCTCGAGGATGTGGCGCCGGTCTCGCTCGCCATGTACACCCACCACGTGCTTTCGGTCGGCCCCGCGGTGCCCGAGAGCGTGCGCACGCTGAAGGACTTCTTCGCGTGGGTGAAGGCCAATCCGGACAAGGCGGCCTACGGCAGCCCCGGCGCGGGCTCGATGCCGCATCTCATCGGCGTGCTCGTCGGCAAGGCGAGCGGCGCGGAACTCCGCCACGTGGCGTACCGAGGCAGCGCGCCCGGCATCCAGGATCTGCTCGGCGGTCAGATCGCCTCGTTCCTCGGTCCGGTCGGCGACGTGATCGCGCACTCGAAGGCGGGGAAGGTGCGCGTGCTCGCCGTCTCCGGGGCCGAGCGCAATGCCTTCCTGCCGGCCGTGCCGACGCTGCGCGAGCAGGGCATGTCGGTGGCGATCCGCGAGTGGTATGCCTTCTTCCTGCCCGCCCGGGCGGGCGCCGAGACGGCGCGGCGCGCATCGGCCGCGCTGAGGCCCGTGCTGGCGGAGACCGAGGTCGTCGAGTTCGCCAAGCAGTTCGGTTTGGAAGCGCAAGCCTCGACGCCGGAGGCACTAGCCGCGCTGCTCAAGACGGATGCCACCGAGTGGGGCGGTCTCGTCAAGGAGACGGGGTTCACCGCCGAGTCGTGAACCAGCCTTCCGACATGCGCAGGACGCGAAGCCTGCGGCTCGCGCCTGCGGCGGTCGTCGCCGAGCGCCGCGCGGGGGCCTTGTATCTGCGCTCGCCGCATGCGCTGTCGGACTATCCGCGCACAATGACCGAGCGGCTTGATGAGTGGGCGAGGCGCACCCCGGAGCGTCTGTTCCTTGCGCAGCGCGCGCCCGACGGCTCGTGGCGGCGCCTCACCTATGG
>DASXRW010000466.1:0-10107 GCA_036506355.1 Burkholderiales bacterium | reverse complement strand
ATGCCGCCGTGCGGTGGCGCGCCGTACTGCAGGTTATCGAGCAGGAAGCCGAACTTGGCGCGCGCTTCCGCCTCCGAGATGCCCAGCGCCTTGAACACCTTGGCCTGCACATCGGCGCGATGGATGCGGATCGAGCCGCCGCCGATCTCCCAGCCGTTGAGCACCATGTCGTAGCCCTTGGCGAGCGCGCGCGCCGGATCGCTGAGAAGGAAATCCTCGTGGCCGTCGCGCGGCGCGGTGAACGGATGATGCATCGCCGACCAGCGCTTGCCCTCCTCGTCCCATTCGAACATCGGGAAGTCGAGCACCCAGAGCGGCCGCCAGGCTTTCTCGACGAGGTTCTTGTCCTGCCCAATCTTCACCCGCAGCGCTCCGAGCGCGGCATTCACCACGCCCGCTTTGTCCGCGCCGAAGAAGATCACATCGCCGTTCTGCGCGCCGGTGCGCTCGAGCACCTGGCGCAGCACATCGGGCGGCAGGAACTTCACAATGGGCGATTGCAGCCCATCTGGGATTTTCGCCCGGTCGTTGACCTTGATGTAGGCGAGCCCCTTCGCGCCGTAGGTCGCGACGAACGGCCCGAAGTCGTCGATCTCCTTGCGCGTGAGCTCGGCGCTCACCTTGAGCGCGGCGACCCGTCCGTCCGGGAGCTCGGCGGCCTGGCGGAACACCTTGAAGTCGACGCCCTTCATGAGATCGGTGAGCTCGGTAAGCTCGAGCGCAATGCGCAGGTCCGGTTTGTCGACGCCGTAGCGCGCCATCGCCTCCGTATACCCCAGGCGCGGGAAAGGCTGCGGCAGATCCACGCCGAGCACGTCGCGGAACACCTCGCGGATCAGCCCTTCCATCAGGTCCTGGATCGCGCGCTCGTCGAGAAACGAGGTCTCGACGTCGATCTGCGTGAACTCCGGCTGCCGGTCGGCGCGCAGGTCCTCGTCGCGGAAGCACCGCACGATCTGGTAGTAGCGGTCGAAGCCCGCGACCATCAGGAGCTGCTTGAAGAGCTGCGGCGACTGCGGCAGCGCGAAGAACTCGCCCGGATGCACGCGGCTCGGCACGAGGTAGTCGCGCGCGCCCTCGGGCGTCGAGCGCGTGAGCATCGGCGTCTCGATATCGATGAAGCCGTGCGAGTCGAGGTAGTCGCGCACCGCCATCGAGACGCGGTAGCGCAGGCGCATGTTCCGCTGCATCGGCTCGCGCCTGAGATCGACCACGCGGTGCGTGAGGCGCGTGAGCTCAGAGAGGTTTTCATCGTCCAGCTGGAACGGCGGCGGCACCGCCGCATTCAGGATTTCCACCTCGTGCGCGAGGACCTCGATCTCGCCCGAGCGCAGCTCCGGATTCACCGAGCCTTCGGGCCGGCGGCGCACCTTGCCCGTCACGCGCAGCACGAACTCGCCGCGCACGCGCTCGGCGGCGGCGAAGGCCTCGCTGCGGTCGGGGTTGCACACGATCTGCGCCAGGCCCTCGCGATCGCGCAGGTCGATGAAGATGACGCCGCCGTGGTCGCGGCGCCGGTGCGCCCAGCCGCACAGCGTCACCGTGCGGTCGACCAGCGCCGCGCTCAGCTCCCCGCAGTAATGGGTCCGCATTACTTGGGCAGCGGGGGCACCACGCCCATCGAGATGATGTACTTCAGCGCCTGGTCGACGCTCATGTCGAGCTCGATGACGTCGGCGCGGCGCACGATGACGAAATAGCCGCCGGTCGGGTTGGGCGTGGTCGGCACATAGACGCTGAGGCAATCGGGCGGCAGGTGATTCACGACATCGCCGCCCGGCGTGCCGGTGAGAAACGCGATGGTCCACGTCCCGGGATGCGGCCATTGCACCAGCAGCGCCTTGCGAAACGCCTGCCCGCTCGAGGAGAACAGCGTGTCCGAGATCTGCTTGACGCTCGAGTAGATCGAGTTGACCACCGGGATGCGCTGCAGCACGTCGTGCCAGATCTCGACGAGTTGCGCGCCGAAGAAATTGGTGGCGAATACGCCGGTAAGGAACACGATCACGATCGTGAGGATCGCGCCCAGTCCCGGGATGTGGACGCCGAGCCAGTTCTCCGTCTGGAACGACACCGGCAGCAGGAGCAGCGACGCGTCGAGCGCGTCGAAGATGACCTTCAGCACCCAGAGGGTGATGATCAGCGGGATCCAGATGAGGAGTCCCGTGATGAGGTACTTCTTCAGCGCCCCGGACAGGAAATACTTTTTCACGGCTAGAAATGAAAAGGCCCGGACTTGAGGCCGGGCCGCTCGGGTCTATGCGCCGCTCAGGCGGCGGCCTTGGTTTCGGATTTGGTTTCGGGCTTCGCGTCGGTCTTCGTTTCGGTCTTGGACTCCGGCTTCACGTCCGCTGTCTTCGCGTCCGTCTTGGAGGCGCCGGCCTTCTTGGCGCCGCCCTTGAAGTCGGTGGCGTACCAGCCCGTGCCCTTCAACTGAAAGCCCGCCGCGCTCAGTTGCTTGCGGTATTCGGGCTTGCCGCATGCCGGGCAAACGCTCAGCAGCGTATCGGACACCTTCTGCAGGTGCTCGTCCTGGTGGCCGCAGACCGCGCAGCGGTATTCGTAGATCGGCATGGAACGCGATTATATCGCTGATTCTTGTGACGAAAAACCCTTTACGAGCGAAGCGAAGCCACCAGGCGCCGCGGCTTCTGGAACAGATCCAGCGCATCGATGATGGAGGGCAGCACCAGATCGGCCGCGGCCAATGTTTGTACCGCTGCGCCTTCCGCCTGGATCACTGCCACGCCGAGTCTTGCCGTCTTGAGCATCAGCCGATCGTTACGCCCGTTACCGATGCAGGCAACCCGCTCGGCACCCAGGCGTCGGACGTAGGCCGCTTTGGCGCGATCTTCGGCGCCGCTCGCCAGGATTTCGAGCCGGCAATCGAGATTCGCGAGGCTTGCACGCGCCTTGCCAAACGTGTCGGCGGTGACCACGTGGATGCGCAGCGAGCGTGTCAGTCGGTCGAGCCTGCTTTTAACTCCCGGCAACAGCCTGCCGTCCATGGCCAGGGTGCCGTTGTAATCAAGCACCAGGTGCTCGAGTGCAAGCGCGCCGAACGCCGCAATATCAAGGCTCACCAAAGTTACTGCCCCTCGATGGCCTTGACCTCTTCGCGGACCATGAGCCGGCTGCCCACCATTTGCTTGAGTTCCGGAATGACCCGCTCGATATTCTCCGCAACATCGATGAATTCGACGACCAGGGGCAGCTTTCCACCCGCGTCGACCAAGGAAGTCGTTTCGACGCCGCCCTTGGAGGTAAACCCGGCGGTTGCCCGCAACACCGTACCGCCGGCTATGCCGCGCTGATGCAGCATGCGCAAAATCTCCAGGTGAAGCGGGCGATGGCGCCACTGGTCCGCTTCGTTGATATAAATCGAAATCCGGATCATCTCGCGCATGTCAGAGCGCCCGCGCCAGCGCCATACCGGCAATCACGGCCAGAAGCGACAGGATGTTGTTGGCGAGAAAGTTCGCGGTGGCAAGGCCGTAATGACCCTGCTCGAGCAAGGCGACAGTCTCGAAGCCGTAGCTGGAATAGGTCGTGTAGGCACCGCAAAATCCGACCGCCACGAGGGCGCGCAGATGCGGGCTGGCGAGCACGCGTTCGGTGGTCCACGCGAGAAAGAAGCCGAGCACGAAGCTGCCGGTCACGTTGACGATGAGCGTGCCGTAGGGCACCGCGGCAGACAGGTACTTGAGCGCGAGCCGGTTCACTGCGTAGCGCAGATTCGCGCCGAGAGCGGCGCCAAGCGAGATCAGAGCCACATCGCGCCACAGCGTCGCGCCCATTTGGTCAACGCACCAACAGCACCGGCCGGCCGGCGTGCTCGGCAACCTGCTTGGAGGTAGATCCGAGAAGCAGGCGCGCGAACTTCGAGCGGCCGCGATCGCCGACGACGATCAGGTCCACGCCGTGGCGGTCGGCGTCGTAGATGATCTGTTCCGCGGGATGGCCGATGCCGACCTCGAAATGCGTCTTGACCCGCTTCGTTGCAGGCGAAGACTTCAGCTCGGCGAGCATGCGGTGATGATATTGCCGGGAGTTTTCGATTACGGCCTCGGTCTCGACGTCGTCCCCGACTTCCGGCGGGCGGGCGACCGAGAGCACGTAAAGCTCGGCGCCGTCCTTTTCGGCGAGCTCGAGTGCCGTCTCGAATGCCTTGCGGCTCGCAGCGGAACCGTCGTACCCAACGAGAATCTTGCGGTACATAGCGTTACTTCACTTCCTGCACTCGCAGCAGATGGCGCGGCATGAAGTAGGCGTTGGCGACCAAGGTGGGTATCACCGCGCTCGCAACTACCGCGGCGACGAGGACCGAATACTGGCCCTGGTCGACGACGCCGTGCGAAAGGCCGAACAGCGAGGAGATCGTGCCAAACGTGAGTCCCGTGGACATGAGCAGCGTCGTGTACATGCCTTCCTTGGGCGGCGAGCGGAAGGCCTGGGTAACCGGATAAACACCCGCCATCTTCGCCGCAACCTTGGTGACGAGCATGACGAGGAACGCGCCGGGCACTGCCGCAAGCGCCGGAAGCGAGATGAAGGATCCGGCGCGGATGAAATAGAACGGCGTGAGAAGCCCGAAGCACAGGGTGCGCAGCCTGCGGATGAGGATATGGTCGCGGCCCACCGTGCCGGCAAGCGCCATGCCGAGAACATAGGCGGGAAGTACCGCCTCGCTATCGGCCCAGGCGGCGAGAGCGCCCAGCCCGAAGAGCGCGAGCAGCAGGAACTTTGCCTCGATCTCCGAGGCGCGGCCGCCATAGCGTCGAAACAATCGCGGTGTGATCCAGGGCAACGCCAGGCAGACGGCGACCATCGTCGCGACGAACAGCACTGTCTTGAGGGTGAAGGGCGCGAAGATGAGGCCGAGCGCGACCACGGTACCGAGATCGGTGATGAAGCAGGCCGCGAGCACCGTCTTGCCGTAGTCGGTCGTGTTGAAGCCGAACTCGATCATAACCGCGTAGACCACCGCTACGGACGTGGTGGACATCGCGACTCCGGCGAGCCAGCTTGCCATGACGTCCCAACCCAGCAACCAGCGCGCCGCCGCGGCGCAGGCGACGAAGGGGGCAAGAAAGCTGATCAGGCCGACCGCGGTCGCCTCCCTCCATTTGCGCCGGAACACCTCGGGATCGAGCTCCGCCCCGGCGAGAAAAGTGAGCACGATGGCGGCGGCGCCGGCGAGGAACTTGATCCACGGCGCATCCACGCTCAGGAACGCGGTGCCGAACACGGCACCCGCGAGGGTGCCAATGACGATCTCGGAGAGCGCCGTGGCGACGCGCAGCCAGATCGAGACGAGCGCCGCAAACAGGCCGAGGCCGATCCACAGTGCCGCAAGCGCCCAGGTTTCAGTCATTGCCGCCCATCCGAAAACAAAAATGCCTACGCTTTCGCCCTTGCGGGCGCCTCACGTAGGCATCATCAGCCTTGCGGCGGTTAAAGGAGGAATGCCATCTCCCTGCGACGCATCATAACCTCAGAAGGGAATGTCGTCCTCCATGTCGTCGAACTTGCCGGCGGGCTTCTTGGCCGCTCCAGGGGCTGCGGCGGCTGCCGCCGCCTTCGGCTCGGCGGCCTTCTGCGCGAAGGATTCGCCGCGCGGCTCGCCCGATCCGGCGCGCGAGCCGAGCATCTGCATGGTGTCGGCGACGATCTCGGTGGTGTAGCGGTCCTGGCCTTCCTTGTCCTGCCACTTGCGCGTGCGCAGCCGTCCCTCGACGTAGACCTGCGAGCCCTTCTTCAGGTATTCGCCGGCGATCTCCGCGAGCCGGCTGAAAAACACGACGCGATGCCATTCCGTCTCCTCGGTCTTCTGGCCGCTCGCCTTATCGGTGCGCTGATAGGACGTGGCGATCGAGACGTTGGTGATCGCCGCGCCATCGGGCATGTACTTCGTCTCCGGATCGCGCCCGAGATTGCCGACCAGGATCACCTTGTTTACGGATGCCATTTCATACCTCCCCGGTTACCAGTTTGCGCACGCTCGATTCATCCCATTGTCCAGCCACGACCTTGAGGCGCGCGATGCGATGCTCGGCTAGCACTTCGGCCTCGCGCACGCCGCGCACGGCGGCGAGCGCGTCGCGCAAACCCTCGAGATTCACTCCCGATGCGATGCTAAACGTCAAACTCGAAAGATCGTTGACGACGCGTCCAGGCCCTCGCATGCCGGCCGCGGCCGCGAGCCACAGCCCCGATAGTACGGCACAGATGGCGAACACGGCGCCCGCGCCGTGGTGTTGCGCGATCGCGCCGCCGATCAGTCCACCGAAGAACACGCCGAGCGTTTGTGTCGTGTTATAGACGCCGATGACCATGCCGCGGTCCTGCGCGGGCGCGATGCGCGAGACCAGCGCGGGCAGCATCGCTTCGAGGACGTTGAATGCAGTGAAGAACACGAGCATCAGCCCGGCCAGCATCGCCATGCCCTGGCCGGTGGCCGCCAAGCCAGCTTCGACTGCCATGAGCAGCGCGACGCCGGCGATCAAGACCGGCTTGGGTCGATTTCTGCGGTCGGCGTAGAGGATCGCCGGGACCATCAGCACGAACGACGCGAGCACCACGGGCAAATAGAGCTTCCAGTGCTCGGGCAAAGGCAGGCCCGCGGCGACGAGGATCGGCGGCACGACCACGAACATGGCGTACAGCACGATGTGAAGGATGAAAATACCGCCGTTTAGGCGCAGCAATTCGACATCGAATCGCGCGCCTTGCCTCACCGTTGCCGATTTTGCGCGTTCAACCCGAGGCGGCGGATCCGGCACGAAATACTTGACGACGGCGATCGCGAGGAGCGAAAGCGCGCCCGTCAACGCAAATACGCCACCCATACCGATGTACAGGTAAAGCAGCGGCGCACCGACCAGCGACAGGGCAAACATCAACCCGATCGACGCGCCGATCATCGCCATGATCTTCGTGCGATGCTGCTCGCGAGTAAGGTCCGCCGCGAGCGCCATGGCGACCGAATTGATGGCACCGGCCCCCTGCAGGAGGCGCGCGGCGATGGCAGTCCATATGTCGTCGGCCACGATGCCGAGAAAGCTGCCGGCGGCGAACACCAGCAGGCCGACGTAAATCAGCGGCTTTCTTCCCCAGCGGTCGGAAGCCATGCCGAACGGAATCTGCAGCAGCCCCTGCGAAAGGCCGTAGCCGCCAATGGCGATGCCGACGAGGGTCAGGTCGGCGCCGCCCCTGAGCGTCGTGGCGTGCACCGAGAAGATCGGCAGGATGAAGAACAGACCGAGCATGCGCAGGCCGTAGACGCCGGCGAGGCTCGCGCCGGCGCGCAGTTCGGCTGCGCTCATGCGATCAGAATTCACCAGGGAGTGCGGCGGGAAAGTGAAGCGCGCTATAGTAGCAAGTTTCGCTTTTTCACCGGGTTTTCTTGGACTCAATCCGCATCCGCGGCGCGCGCACGCACAACCTGAAGAATCTTTCCGTCGAGCTGCCGCGCAACCGGCTCGTCGTGATCACCGGGCTTTCGGGCTCCGGCAAGAGCTCGCTCGCTTTCGACACGCTCTATGCCGAGGGCCAGCGCCGCTACGTCGAGTCTCTCTCGGCTTACGCGCGCCAGTTCCTGCAGCTCATGGAGAAGCCCGACGTCGACCTTATCGAGGGGCTCTCGCCCGCGATCGCGATCGAGCAGAAGGCGGCGAGCCACAACCCGCGCTCCACCGTCGGTACGGTCACCGAGATCCACGATTACCTGCGCCTCCTCTTCGCGCGCGTCGGCACGCCGTACTGCCCCGATCACGGTCTCGCGCTGCAGTCGGAAACGGTGGCGCAGATGGTCGACCAGCTCCTCGCGCTGCCCGAGGACACGCGTCTGATGGTGCTCGCGCCGGTGGTGAGCGCTCGCAAGGGCGAGCAGGTCGACCTGCTGGAAGAGCTGCGCGCGCAGGGCTTCAGCCGCGTGCGCATCGACGGCAAGGTCCACGATCTCGATTCGGCGCCGCGCCTCGCGAAGAACGTGAAGCACACCGTCGAGGTGGTGGTCGACCGGCTGCGCGCGCGGGCGGACGCCAAGCAGCGCCTCGCCGAGTCGCTCGAGACCGCGCTGCGCCACGCCGATGGGCGCGCCATCGCCATTGAAACGGAAAGCGGGCACGAGCATCTCTTCTCGGCGAAATATGCCTGCCCGGTACCGACCTGCGAGTACGCGCTGCCCGAGCTCGAGCCGCGGCTCTTCTCGTTCAACAACCCGATGGGCGCCTGCCCGCGCTGCGACGGGCTGGGCTCGGTCGAGTTCTTCGACACCAAGCGGATCGTCGCGCATCCGAATCTCTCGCTCGCGAGCGGCGCCATCCGCGGCTGGGACCGGCGCAATCACTTCTACTACTCGATGCTGCAGTCGCTCGCCAAACACTACGGCTTCGACATCGAGCAGCCGTGGGAGATGCTCGATGAGCGCGTGCAGCGGCTCATCCTGCAGGGCTCGGGCAAGGAGAAGATCGCGTTCCACTACCCGGGCGAGCGCGGCCGCGCCGCCGTCAAGGAGCATGCGTTCGAAGGCGTGGTGCCGAGCCTCGAGCGGCGCTACCGCGAGACCGATTCACTGGTGGTGCGCGAGGAGCTCGCCAAGCTGATCAACCTGCAGGCCTGCCCGGAATGCGGCGGCGCACGCCTGCGGCGCGAGGCGCGCCACGTGCGGCTTGCCGACCAGACGCTCTATGACATTTCGCGCTGGCCGCTCAACCGCACTCTGGATTTTTTTCGCGCGCTGAAGCTCGAGGGCGCGAAAGGCCAGATCGCCGAGCGCATCGTGCGCGAGATCGCCAACCGCCTTGAATTCCTGGTCAACGTCGGGCTCGACTATCTCGCGCTCGAGCGCTCGGCCGAGACGCTCTCCGGTGGCGAGGGGCAGCGCATCCGGCTCGCGAGCCAGATCGGCTCGGGCCTGACCGGCGTGATGTACGTGCTCGACGAGCCGTCGATCGGCCTGCACCAGCGCGACAACGCGCGGCTCATCGCGACGCTCAAGCACCTGCGCGACCTGGGCAATTCCGTGATCGTCGTCGAGCACGACGAGGAAGCGATCCGCTCTTCCGACCATGTGCTCGACATGGGCCCCGGCGCCGGCGAGGCCGGCGGGCGCGTGGTGGCCGAGGGCACGGTCGACGACATCATCGCGAATCGCGGCTCGCTCACGGGCCGCTATCTCGCGCGCGAGTTGTCGATCGAAGTGCCGGCGCGCCGTAACCGGCCGGGCGAGCAGAAGATCGTAGTGAGCGGCGCGCGCGGCAACAATCTCAAGGATGTCGAGCTGCGGCTCCCCCTGGGCGTGCTGGTGTGCGTCACCGGCGTCTCGGGCTCCGGCAAATCCACGCTCATCAACGACACGCTCTATGCGGCGGTTGCGCGCAGCCTGTATGGCAGCTCCATCGAGCCGGCGCCGCACGATGCAGTGAACGGCATCGAGCAGCTCGACAAGGTGATCAGCGTCGACCAGAGCCCGATCGGCCGCACGCCGCGCTCGAACCCGGCCACTTATACGGGGCTCTTCACGCCGATCCGCGATCTCTTCGCGGGCGTGCCCGAGGCACGCCAGCGCGGTTACGACGCCGGGCGCTTCTCCTTCAACGTGAAAGGCGGGCGCTGCGAAGCCTGCCAGGGCGACGGCGTCACGAAAGTGGAGATGCATTTTCTCGCCGACATCTACGTCCCGTGCGATGTCTGCCACGGCAAGCGCTACAACCGCGAGACCCTGGAGATCAAATACAAAGCGCGGAACATCCACGAGGTGCTGGAGATGACGGTCGACGAGGCCGCCGAGTTCTTCTCGGCCGTGCCCAGCATCGCGCGCAAGCTGAAAACGCTGATCGACGTCGGCCTCGGCTACGTGCGCCTCGGCCAATCGGCCACCACGCTCTCGGGCGGCGAGGCGCAGCGCGTCAAGCTCTCGCTCGAGCTCTCGAAGCGCGACACCGGGCGCACGCTCTACATCCTGGACGAGCCCACCACCGGCCTGCACTTCCACGACATCAAGCTGCTGCTCGAAGTGCTGCATCGCCTGCGCGATGCCGGCAACAGCGTGGTGGTGATCGAGCACAATCTGGATGTCATCAAGACCGCCGACTGGATCATCGA
>DASXRW010000465.1:0-6878 GCA_036506355.1 Burkholderiales bacterium | reverse complement strand
ACGAGCCCGCGCTGGCCCGACTAGGCGTACATCTTCCAGCCGAAGGAGAGGCACGCGCTGCACACCTGGCTGCCGACCTTGCCGGTCGCGCCGCAGGACTCGCACTGATCCCACAGGCTGCTGGTGGCGATCTTGAACGTGCCGTAGCAGCGCCGGCCGTTGAACATGCCGTCGCAGCGGTG
Source organism: Burkholderiales bacterium (assembly GCA_036506355.1). Lineage (GTDB taxonomy): Bacteria > Pseudomonadota > Gammaproteobacteria > Burkholderiales > SG8-39 > SCGC-AG-212-J23. Next base: position 6,696 of record DASXRW010000465.1, on the reverse strand, counting down.
GTTGAGATGCCGGCGCTCGTTCGACAGCGCCGAGCAGACGCTGCAGACGCCCGAAGGCTTGGGGAGCTTGTCGCCTCGCATGCATCGAAGGTAAGCCACGCGCAGTGCCGGCTCCGTGCGCCAAGGCACTTATGACTCGTGCGCTGGCAGACAGACCAGGCGAGCCACCTTATCCCAACCTTGAAGCCGGCATTCCACCGGAAGGAAATGAAATGAACTGGGATCGCATCGAAGGCAACTGGAAGCAATTCAAGGGCAACGTCCTGCAGCAGTGGGGCAAGCTGACCGACGATCAGCTCGACGTGATCGCGGGGAGACGCGATCTCCTGCAGGGCAGGATCCAGGAGCTGTACGGCATCTCCAAGGACGAAACGGAAAAGCAGCTCTCGGACTGGGAGAAACGCATTCTGGAATCCAGTCAGCCCGGCGACACCACGCTGATTCCGCCGAAGCCATAGATCTGTCGGGGAACACCGACGGAGCAAATGCTTGCAATGTACGTCCGCGTACAGAGGGAACGTAGCGCGGCGAATATCGTTTGGGCATGCAAACGAATTCAAAGACGGACCAGCCGACCGACTTCACGCTGGCAGTGCACGTCACTCCCGGCGATACTTACGAGTGGTCGAAGATCCTGCTCGCGAGAGCAGGCTTCAATGGAACGCTGGAGCTGCTGACCGCGGCGTGGGAAAGGGTGCTCGGTTACGGGCGCCAGGAGTTCGCGGGCAAGACGCTCGGCAGGCTCATGCGTTCAGGCAGGCCTGCCGCCGTCGTTGCGGCGATCCTCGACGAGCACAACATGGATCCCGTGGATCTGACGCTGCGCTGCAGAGGCGGCGGCGCCAAGCGCTTCAGGCTGCATCGGCGCTTCGATGCATATATACACAAGGTGTTCATCGTCGCCGAGGAAACGTATTCGTCGGTGGTGCACGAGGCGCGGGCCGCCGACGATGAGATCGCGCAGCCTTTGCGTCCACCGATGCGCTTGACGCGCTAGTTCCGTACGACAGCGCACAGATCGGCTGCCGCCCAGGGGTTAGGGTGCGCGCGGCCCCGGCAATGGGGCGCGAAAAAAACCCTTCCTTACCGGAGATCGAAATGAAACCTGCACTGACGCAAATGCTTTGCCGCTTCCTCGCCCTCGCGCTGATGCTGCTGCCTTACCAGAGCGGGCACGCGGGCATGATCGGCACCGACGTGGCGGCTTCGCCTGCCGGCGTCCAGGCCGATCGCAACGCGATCTCGAGCTACCTCAGCCGCGCGCAGACCGTGAACGAGCTGCGCTCGCTCGGCCTGGATCCGCAGGCCGCCCAGGATCGCGTCGCGGCGATGACCGATGCCGAAGTCAGCTCGCTCGCCGGGAAGATGAGCGCCCTTCCCGCCGGCGGCGAGGGCCTGGTCCTGGTGCTGCTGGTGGTGCTCCTCATCTTGGTGGTTGTCTACCGCCGCTAGCGGGCGCGCCGCGGCCGGCGCCTACCGCGCGAGCGGCAGGCTGAAGTAGAAGCCGAACGTGGCGTCTGTGCGCTGCCGCACGTACGTGCAGGTCGCCTACTTGTGGATCGGGTCGACCTTGTGCTGGCGCTCGAGCCACTCGGCGAGCTGCTTCTCGTTGGCATGCCGCGTCACAGCATAGCCGGCGCGAATCCCGCCGAGCGAGCGCTGCCGCAGCCCCGCCACCACGCCGGCGTCATCTCCAGCCAGCCTGCTCCAATGCTCCCTGGCGGCTCCCACGAACTGCTGCCAGTTTCCTCCGATGCGATCCCAGTTCATCTTGCGCCCCTTTGTCGAGCGCGCAGCCTATACCACAAGGCGCCGCGGCGTCGGTGCGCCCGCGCGCTAAGCCTCTTATGTGCGGTCTCGAACAGAACGCAGTCGTAGTTCTACGGTTAGATGCGGGTATGGCCAATGCACTGCCTAAGATTGCCACCGGTATCGGCGCCTACGATCTCGCGCGCCAGCGCACCGAGCTCGCGCTCTACTCGAGCGACAACGCCAATGGCTCGCGCAACTCGCGGTAGGCGAACGCTGAAACTGCGCCTCTATGTCGCGGGTGGGGCGCCGAACTCCGTGCGCGCCATCGCCAACCTCGCGGCGATCTGCAAGGAACACCTGCAGTCCGCGTTCAAGCTCGAGATCATCGACGTGCTGAAGTCGCCGCTGCGCGCGCTGGCCGATGGCATCCTGGTGACACCGCACCTCGCCAAGCTCTCGCCGGCGCCCGCCGCGAAAATCGTCGGCAACCTGAGCGATCGAGCGAGCGTCCTCACCGCGCTCGGCATCGGCGAATGAACGGCCGCATCCTGCGCCTGGTCAAGAGCGGCCTGGAGCGCAGGGCGCTCGACTCGGGCGAGATCGACGCGGTGCTCGATCCCGCGACCCGTACGGCGCACCTTCTCCCCGATGCGCAGCGCGCGCTGATGCTCGCCGGCGCCCAGCCCGCCAACAGCCTGCTCGCCGCGCTGCCGCGCCAGGACTATGAGCGAATGCGCGCCGAGCTCGAGCCGGTCAACCTGGTTTACGGCGAGGTGCTCAATGAGCCGGGCGAGCGCGTGCGCCATGTCTACTTTCCGGGCGATGCCCACGTCTCCCTGCTGGTCGTGCTGGACGGATCGAACGCGCTCGAAGTCGGCCTGGTCGGCCGCGAAGGCATGGTGGGCATGTCGCTCGCGCTCGGCGTGGAGGACTCGGAGGTTCGCGCCGTGGTGCAAGGCGGCGGCACCGCGCTGCGGATGAAAGCGAGCCCCTTTCGCGAGGAGCTGGCGCGCTGCGTAGCGTTGCAGCGCGAGCTGAATCGCTATGCGTACGCCAAGCTCGCCCAGGCGAGGCAAACGGCGGCGTGCAACCGCTTTCACTCGGTGGAAGCGCGCCTCGCGCGCTGGCTCCTGATGACCCGCGACCGCGTGCGCGCGGACTACTTCCACCTGACGCATGAATTCCTCGCCGACATGCTGGGCGTGCGGCGCGCCGGCGTCAGCAACGCCGCGGCCAACCTGCAGCGCACGGGGCTCATCAGCTACCGCCGCGGCCACATCAACATCCTCGATCGCAAGGGCCTCGCCGAGGCCTCCTGCCCCTGCTACGAGATCGTCAGGAAGCTCGCGCGCTAGTTCGGCAGGTCGACGATCACCAGCAGGTCCTCGCCGAAGCGCGCAGCGCCGAGGTCCGCCATCAGCTGCTGCTCCTGGGCCGCGGACTCGAGCCGCAGAAAGCACAATGCGCGCCGCTTCTCAGCCTCGGTCATCGTGAACACGTCGATCTTCGTGACCCTGCCGAATTCCGCGCAAACCTCGCTGACCGCCGATCGCAGGTTCGCAACGTCGGCGCAGCCGGCCAGCGATTTAAGGCGCTCGCGCGAGGTCATTACGCCCTCATTGCGCCAACGTGCGCGATCGGCAGGCTGACCGTCACTGTGGTGCCGGCGTTGCGTGCACCGGCGAACTCGCAAAAGCCGCCGTGGGTTTGCGCCCGTCCCCGGATGGCGGCCATGCCGCCCGCGCCTGAAGCGCCTGCGCCGTTGCGCAGTCCGACGCCGTTATCGCTCACGACGAGGGTGACTTCGTGCGGCGTGATCGTGAGGCCGATCGCGGCCCGGCTCGCCCCCGCGTGCCGCGCGACGTTGCTCAGCGCCTCGTTATAGATGTCGAAGATCGCTGCGCCGTAATCCTCCGGCAGGTCAAAGCCGGCCGCGCTGCTCACCGTCAGCTCGCAGAGAATGCCGGTGCATCGCTGGTATTGGCGCACATGCCACTCGATGGTCGCCGCGAGGCCGAGCGTGTCGAGCAGGACCGACCCGAGCTCCACCGAGATCTGCCGCGCCCACCCGTTCGCCCGATGCAGCGGGCCGCTCGCGCCGTTGACCTTGCCGTTCACGCGGGGCGGATGCTGGGCGTCCGCTGCAATCGCCGAGCGCAGCTGCATCGTGATCGATGTCAGCGTGTCTTCCAGCTGGTCGTACATGGCGCGCGCGGGATGGTTGCGCATGGCTGCCCTCTGGCGAATTTCTTACGGCGATTATTGGTCTCGGCCGGCGAGCCTTCCGTGCGGTAGCGAACGCAAGGCGGGCTGCCGCGCTGCACCAAGGAGGCTCGCGGCCGAATCCTGATGCGGGTCGCTCGCCTTTGTGCGGCGGCGTACGGTCCTGTCCCGGGCGTTTTCTTGTTAGTCGAGCGCGCCGTTGCTTTCGATGAGCATCACGCGCTCGCCGAGGCGCCAGCTCGTCGGCAGCGTCTCCCGGAAAACGCTCATCGAGCCGTCTTGCATGCGCAGCGTGTATTCGTAGAGCAGCGGCGCAAGCTCGCGCTTCGCTTCGATCCAGCCGCAGCTCGCGCAGTGCCGCGGCTTCGGCCCGGAGAGAAACGACTGCAGCGGGGCGGCGGCCGCTGCCGGCGGCTCCAGAAGGTAGGCGAACGCGCCGAAGAGCACCACGCCCGCGAAGGCGGCGGCGGCAGGCCAGGCGGCGGCGCTGGAGGATTGGCGTTGCTGCATGGGCCATTGTCGCGTCCCGGCCGCGCGCAATCGGTGTGACAGCGTACAGACGCTGCCGGCGCGCGCGCCCTAGCCTTGCCGCGCGAGTCCAACCTGGAGAAGCACCATGGGAATCCTGAACAAGGCCACGGCCCGCGCGCATGGCGCGGTGGATCAAGTCGCGGATGCCGCCGCGCCCGCCGCGCAGTGGCTCGAGGACGAGGCCGACACGCTGGCGAGCGGCAGAGAGAAGTTCCTCGAGACGACCTCCAAGTACATCGCCGCGCATCCGCTGCAATCGCTGGGACTCGCGATCGCTGCGGGTTACCTCCTCAGCCGGCTCACGCGGTAGATGGACGAAATGCGACCCGCGGGCATCGTCGACGAACTCTCCGGCGCCTTTGCCGGCGCCCGCGGCCTGCTGTCGAACCTGCTCGACCTCTTCGGGCTGGAAGCGCGCCGCGCCGGCCTGATGCTCGTGCTGATGCTCGCCTGCGGCGTGATCGGCGCGGTGCTGATCGTCGCCGCCTGGATCGGCCTGCTCGCCGCGCTCGTGCTGTGGGGGGTTTCGCTCGGCATCGAGTGGCAGGCGGCGCTCGGCGCGGTGGCCTTGGCCAACGCGGCGGCCGCAGGCGCGCTCTTCTGGCTCTGCGCACGCGCGAGCCGCGATCTCGCATTCCCGGCAACCCGGCGCGAGCTGCGGCCAAAGCGGCTCGAGCTGGTCTGACATGCCGCCGGCATCGATCGCCGCTGCTGCGCAGCGTGTGATCCAGTCCCGACGCGAACTGCGCGGCGCGCTGCGCCGCCTGGGCGCGAGACTCGCGCGGCCACCCTCGCTCCTGGCAGCCGCGGCCTCGGGAGCGGTGGTCGGCTTCTCGCTCGAGCGCCTCGGCGGCGCCGGCGCCTTGGCAAGAGCGCTCGCGGCAGCCGCGCTTCGCCACGGCGCGTCGCTCTATGTTCGCTACCCAACGGAAAAAGCTCGCGCTCCGGCCGATGCTGGTTGCAATGTCGACCGTTACGCCCCAGATGCGCACGCTGGCGAGCGCTCTCAAGGATTGCGGCGGGGAAAGAGCGCTCGCTAAGGCGCTCGGCGTTGCTGCCGAAGACCTGGCCCGCTGGCTGAGCGGGCAGGCTGCGCTACCTGTGAGCGTTTACTTCAGGGCGCTCGACCTGGTGGCGACGGGACGCTGAAGGGTATGTACGCTACCGCACGGTGCGGGCCGACGCGCCGGGCGAAAATGCCGCATGGCTAAACCCTCGCCGCAAATGAACACCCTGTCGCGCGCCTTGCAGGATTGCGGCGGAGAAGCGCCGCTCGCCAAGAAGCTCGGCGTTTCCGTCGAAGTCCTGTCCGGCTGGCTCCGCGGACATGACGTTCTTCCGCCGAACATGTACCTCCGGGCCCGCGACCTGGCGGCCGTGCGACGGCGCTGAAGGACGCTAGAAGGAGACCCCGGTCATCTTGCTGCCGATCGCCTGCACCGGACCGAGCGGGTTCTGACTCTCCTCGGTCTGCTGGATCAGGGGCTGGCCGCCGGTGAGCTTGTAGACCACGATGCCGTCCTTGATCAGGATGAGGCCGTTGAAGCGCCAGCCGGCGGTATGCGTCTCGCGGTGGAAGCCGAGCAGGTCGACTACCACGTTGCCCACGCGCTGCTTGTGCACCGTGCTCTGGTTGACCTCGAAGCCGCGGCAGCCGATCTTGGCGCCCACGCACTCGCGCACGCCGCTGTCCAGGTCCTTGATCGAGAACGACTGGTTGAGCAGGAATTTGCGCATCACGTCGGCGTAATTCAGGATCGCGATGTTGGCATTCGAGCCTGGGTCGAGCCTCATCAGCCGCAGCTCGGCGATGGTGGTTGTGCCCGGGATGATCTTGTCGAACGTCTCCTGGGCGTCCTGGTAGCTCTGCCACGGACTGGCGGTGACTTCCCTGGATTGCGGCAGCAGGGACGAGCAGCCTGCGAGCAGGCTGGCGAACAGCGCGGCCGCGAGCCGGCGATCCGCCAAGAGCCATCCCCTTAGTGGAACACCCGCGCGAACGTGCGCTCGCGCAGCAGCTCGCCGGCCTCGGGGCACTCCTCGATCAGCGCGGCGAGCGTCGCGACGATCACGCCGCGCAGCTCGCGGTGCGGCGCCGCGCCCGAGGGATGGATGGTGACCTCGCTCACGAAAAGCTCGCTCTGGTGCTCGACGGTGAAGCCGCAGAGCGCCGGGCAGCGCCGAAAGAGC
>DASXRW010000464.1:0-4280 GCA_036506355.1 Burkholderiales bacterium | reverse complement strand
GGCACGTTCTGCAGGAGCGGCTCCTCGCCGAGATAGAAGCGGATCATCTCCGGCACGTACGGATAGGTGGATTTGTCGTCGGCAACGCCGGTGCCGATCGCGTTGGCGAGCGCCACGTTGCCCGCGCGGTACACCGAGAGTAGTCCCGGCACGCCGAGCAGCGAATCCTGGCGAAAGGCGAGCGGGTCGAGGAAGGCGTCGTCGATGCGGCGGTACATCACGTCGACGCGCTGCGGCCCGCTGGTGGTGCGCATGTGGACGAAGCCGTCCTTCACGAAAAGGTCGACGCCTTCCACCAGCTCGACGCCCATCTGCTGCGCGAGAAAGGCGTGCTCGAAGTAAGCGCTGTTGTGCTGGCCGGGTGTCAGCACCGCGACGACCGGGTCGCGCACCGCCGGCGGGGCTGCGGCGCGCAGCGTCTCGAGCAGCAAGCCCGGGTAATGCTCGACCGGATGCACATGCTGGCGCGCGAACAGCTCCGGGAACAGACGCATCATCATCTTGCGGTTCTCGAGCATGTACGACACGCCCGAAGGCGTGCGCAGGTTGTCCTCGAGCACGTAGTACGTGCCGTCCTCGTGGCGGATGAGATCGATGCCCGCGACATGCGAATAGATGCGGTTCGGCAGCTCGAGGCCGAGCATCGCGACCTGGTAGGCCTCGTTGGTGAGCACCTGCTCGGCGGGTACCACGCCGGCCTTCAGGATTTCCTGCTCGTGGTAGACGTCGTGGAGGAAGCGATTCAGCGCGTTGACGCGCTGGCGCAGTCCCTTCGCGAGCTCGTCCCATTCCGCTTTGGGAATGACGCGCGGGATGGTGTCGAACGGGATGAGGCGCTCTGCGCCGGCGTCGTCGCCGTAGACGGCAAAGGTGATGCCGACGCGATGGAACAGCAGGTCGGCTTCGCGGCGCTTCTCGGCCACGCGCTCGGCGGGCGTTTCGGCGAGCCAGTCGGCGAGCGCGCGAAAATGCGCGCGGACATCGCCATCCGCGCCGTGCATCTCGTCGTAATGCCGGCGTTTCACCTTCTGTCCCCTTTTCGGGGAATGCAAAGCAACCGCTATGCCGAGGCGTTAGGGGGCGAAGACTAGCGGTTTTGCGCGCCGGCGACCACCTTCGGCGCACCAGGAAGGAGCGCTACGCCTCAGTCTTGGGCGTGGGCGCGTCGCGCTGCTGGCTCGTCGCGCGCCGGTATTCGGAGGGCGGCACGCCCACCTGGTTCAGGAAGAAGCGCGTGAAGTTGCTCTGCGCGGAGAAGCCGAGCTCGGCGGCCACCTCGGCGATCTTGCCGCGCCCGGAAGAAAGGCGCGAGATCGCGGTCTCGACGCACAGCATGTCGAGGTAGGCGCGCGGCGAGAAGCCGGTGCAGAGCTGAAACAGATCGTAGAACCGCGAGCGCGACAGGCCGACCTGGCTCGCGAGCTGGTCCATGTTGAGCTCCTTGTTCGGCCGCGCGCGGAGCAGGCCGATGGCGCGCCGGATGCGCGTGTCCTCGAAGCGCGAGCCGCGCCACAGCGGCGACGCGCCGCGCCGGCGGGCGAGGTAGGTCTCGATGATCGAGAGCAGCAGCTCCTGCAACATGAACTCGAGCCGCTCGGGCGAGAGGAACCGGTCGTTCAGCACTTCGACCGCGAGCGTGTCGGCAAGCTGCCGGATGCGCGGCGTGATGGCCTCCACCGGCTGCGAGAACGGCCGGTTCTCGTCGTCTTCAAAGGCCGCCGGAAAGGCGGAGCGCAGCCAGCCGCGGGCGGCGTGCAATGCCACCACTCGGGTCGGGCCGGGGCTGACATGAACTTCGCCGGGATTCAGGAACAGCACGCCGTCGTAGCGTTGCTGCAGCACGATGGCCGGATCGCTCTGCGCCTCGACGTGCTCCTGCGCCGCGAGCTCGCCGAGCACGAGCCTGCCGAACCGGCCTTCACACAGCCTGAGTGTCCTCCCCATGGACGAAAAGAATACTCCAGCTACCCTCAATAGGCGAGCCAGCGGGGCCGTTTCGCCGAGATGATGTGCGTATTCACACCAACCCAGTTAAGTCCGCCGAAAAGCCGGCCATGCTCGATCTTGACACAGCGGTCCATGACCGCCTCCAGGCCCGCCGAGCGTGCCTTGGCGGCGGCGGCCTCGTTTTTGACCCCCAGCTGCTGCCACAGCACCTTGGCGCCGATGGCGATGGCGTCCTCGGCGATCGGCATGACGTCCGCGGTCTTGCGAAACACGTCGACGAGGTCGACCTTGCCGGGCACCTCGCGCAGCGACGCATAGCACTTCTCGCCGAGGATCTCGGCGTACTTCGGGTTCACCGGCACCACGCGGTAGCCGTGCTCCTGCATGTACTTCGCGGCGAAGTAGCTCGGCCGGTACCAGTCTGCCGACAGGCCCACTACCGCGATGGTGCGGCTCTCGCGCAGGATGCGGCGCAGCGTGTTGATGTCGTCCATGGTGCGGCCACTATAATCGAATCGCCATGTACGTCGAAGAGCGCATGTACACGCTGAAGATCGGCACGGCGCCCGAGTACCTGCGCCACTACCAGAACGAAGGCATGAAGGTGCAGTTGAAGCACCTGCCGCACATGGTGGGCTACTACGTCACCGAGGTGGGCACGCTCAACATGATCGTGCACCTGTGGGCCTACGACAGCCTCGACCAGCGCGACAAGTGCCGCGCCGCGATGTCCGGCGATCCCGACTGGCAGGCTTATGTCGCCAAGATCCGGCCGCTGATGGAGCGGCAGGAGACGCGCATCATGAAATGTGCGCCCTTCTTCGTCGAGCGGCTGAAGAAGATGCTCGCGGCCGTTAAATGAACCTGCATCCGCAGGTCCAGGCACTGCTCGAGCGGGTCGCGCGCTCGCCGCTGCCGCCGTATCACACCGTGTCGCCTTTCGTCGCGCGGCGCATCTACCGCGACACGCGCGCGGTGCTGGCGCCGAAGGCGCCCGAATTGGCGGAAGTGCGGCTGCTGGCATTCGACAATTTCGCGATGCGCGTCTATCGCCCGGTGCTTGGCGAAACGCTGCCGGCGCTGGTGTACTTCCACGGCGGCGGCTGGACCATCGGCGACGTCGATACGCACGACGTGCTCTGCCGCCAGCTTGCAGTCGGTGCGCGCTGCGCCGTGTTCTCGGTCGACTATCGCCTGGCGCCCGAGCAGCCGTTTCCGGCGGCCGTCGATGACTGCTTCGCCGCTACCCGCTATGTGGCCGAGAACGCGGCGAAGCTCAAAGTGCAAGGCATCGCCGTCGGCGGCGACAGCGCGGGCGGCAACCTCGCCGCCACCGTCGCGCTGCTCGCGCGCGATGCCGGCGGGCCGGTGCTCGCGTTCCAGCTGCTGATTTATCCCGCGACCGATCAGCGCTGCGCCACGGCGTCGCACGAGCGCAACGCGCAGGGCTATTTGCTGACGCGCGACGCGATCCAGTATTTCCGCCGCGCGTACCTGCCGGCCGAGAAAGACTGGCTGGACTGGCGCGCGTCGCCGCTGCTCGCGAAGAGCCATGCGAATTTGCCTGCCGCGCTCGTCATCACCGCGGGCTACGATCCGCTGCTCGATGAAGCTCGCGCCTATGCAGAGCGGCTGCGCGCCGCGGGCGTGCAGGTCGCCTACCGGGAATTCGCGGACATGGTGCATGGCTTCGTGCTCTTTGGCGGCGTGGTCGATACCGCGAACATCGCGGTTGCCGAGTGCTGCGCCGCGCTGCGCGGTGCATTCGAAAAGGTGGCGGCATGAAATCCGATCTGAAGACGCGGCACGGCGGGAAAATCCTCGCCGACGCGCTCGCCGCGCAGGGCGTGAAGCTCGCGTTCGGCGTTCCCGGCGAGAGCTACCTGCCGGTGCTCGACGGCCTGCACGACCTGCAGGAGCGGCTGCGCTTCGTCATCTGCCGCCAGGAAGGCGGCGCGTCCTACATGGCCGAGGCCTACGGCAAGCTCACCGGCGAGCCGGGCGTGCTGTTCGTGACGCGCGGCCCGGGCGCGACCAACGGCGCGATCGGCGTGCACACCGGCCTGCAGGACTCGACGCCGATGGTGGTGTTCATCGGGCAGGTGCCGAACGAGTTCGCCGAGCGCGAGGCGTTCCAGGAGATCGATTACCGCCGCATGTACGGCCAGATGGCGAAGTGGGTGGGCCAGATCGACCGCGTCGAGCGCATCCCCGAATACGTGAGCCACGCCTTTCACACCGCGGTGGCCGGGCGGCCCGGCCCGGTGGTGCTCGCGCTCCCCGAGGACACGTTGTTCGCCGAGGCGGCGGTGGCCGATGTGCCGCGGCATCAC
>DASXRW010000463.1:0-3661 GCA_036506355.1 Burkholderiales bacterium | reverse complement strand
CGAAAAACAAGGCCGCAATGCAAATCAGCCGCATGATGATCATCCTCCTCTTTCTTTTACATTAGCACGCTCGTCCAGTTTGAACTGCACCAGGGCGATCGCGAGTGCGAGCACCAGCGGGCCGAGCAGGATGCCGATCGGCCCGAACGCGGCGACGCCGCCGAGCACGCCGATGAACACGGTGAGGGTGCCGACCTCGGCCTTGCCCGAGACGAGCATCGGCCGCAGGAAGTTGTCGATGGTGACGACAAAGCCGCCCCACACCAGCATGAAGGTCGCGGCGGTCCAGCGTCCCTGTGCCGCGAGCGCGATGAGCGCCGGAACCCACACCACCGGCGTGCCGGCCATCGGCACCAGGGCGAAGAGTGCCGCCAGCACGCCGAACACGATCGGCGAGGGCAGGCCGGTGAGTGCGAAGCCGATGGCGACGAGCGCGCCCTGCACGAGGGCCGTTACTCCCGTGCCGTAGACCATGGCGCGCGTGACCGAGCCGAGATGGCGGAAGAGCCGCTTCTTGTCCTCGTCGCGCATCGGAACCAGCTCGCGCAGCCGCACGAACATCCCTGCGCCGTCGCGGATCGCGAAGAACAGGATGAAGATCATGATGAGGAAGCCAATCACCGTGCCCAGGGCGCCGAGAAATGCCGAACGCCCGAGCGTGGCGAGCGAGCCAAGCACCGTGCGCGCCGCCTCCACCGCCCAGTCCTGCACCTGGTCGAGCGAGATGCCGACGTTCTGCTCGAGCCAGGCGAGCGCGCTGCCGACTACCGGGACGCTCGCGAGGTCCGTGGGCATTGCGCTCCGATGTTCGGCTGCGTACTGCTGCGCATAGCGCAGCAGCTCCGCGACCTGCTTGACAAACGCCGCGCCCAGCGCGGCAAGCGGTCCGAGCAGGATCAGCAGTGCGACCAGCGTGAGGAGCCCGGCCGCGACGCTGGGGCGTCCGGAGAAGCGGCGCACGAGCCAACTTTGCGTCGGATGGAGCAGGAAAGCGATGAACAGTGCCCAGGCGATCGGCGCTAAGAACGGCGCGAGGACCGAGTAAGCCAGATAGACGACGAGGGCGAGCGCGGCGACCGCGAAGGTGCGCGCATAGAACACCTCGTCGCTGTCGCGCACGCTCATTGCAGCGCGGCCATGTCCGGCTCGGCCAGTCGCAGCTTGGCGGCCGCCATGTTCTCCTCGAGGTGCTCGACCGAGCCCGTGCCGGGGATCGGCAGCATCACCGGGGATTTCTGCAGCAGCCAGGCAATCACCACTTGGGAGGGAAGCGCGCCAAGCTTCTTCGCCAGCGCCTTCACCTTCGTGGAATTGAGCGAGGCGCCGTCGCCCAGCGGATACCACGGCAGGAAGGCGATGCCCAGGCGCTCGCAGGCCTTCAGTACATCCTCGGAGCTACGATCACCCAGGTTGTAGCGGTTCTGCACCGAGACGATGGGTAGCATCTTGCGCGCCTGCTCGAGCTGCCTGACCGTCACGTTCGACAGGCCGACGTGCCGCACCTTGCCCTCGCGCTGGAACTCGGCCAGCGCGCCCACCTGGTCCTCGAACGGCACTTTCGGGTCGGGGGCATGCAGCTGGTAGAGGTCGATCCGCTCGAGCTTGAGGCGCTTCAGGCTGCCTTCCAGGTCCTTGCGCAGCTTCTGGGGATGGCCGTCCTCGTCCCAGCGCGACGGCTTGGGACGCGAAAGGCCGCACTTCGTGCCGATGACCAGATCCTTCGGATACGGATGCATCGCCTCCGCGATGGTGATTTCGCTGTAATGCGGCCCGTAGCTCTCGGCGGTATCGAAGAAGTTGGCGCCGAGCTCGTAGGCGCGGCGCAGCAAGCGGTGCGCGTTTTCCTTATTCTTCGGCGGCCCCCAGATGTCCGGATCCTCGATCACGCGCATCGCGCCATAGCCGATACGGTTCACGTTCAGGTCACCGAGTTTCATTCGCCAGTTCCTTGATCAGCGCCGCGAGCCCGAGCGTCACGCGCGCCATGCGCATGTAATCGAGCTTCTCGGGCGTGTCGCTCGGCAGATGGTAATGGGGATAGCGGTAGAAGGCGGTGTCCGTGACCATGATCGCCGGGTAGCCGTGGCTTCGAAACGACCAGTGATCCGACCAGGTCACGCCCGGGACGCCCGCGGGCGCGGCTACACCTTCCGATGGAAACCTGGCATGGGTGCGGAATGCAGCGATGGCTCGCCGCACGAGCGTTCGCGAGCCGACGTCGCCGACGAAGGCGATGAAGTTCGCGCGGTCGGGATAGAACCAGCCGAGCGGCGGCGGGTAACCCTGGCTGCGCGGGACGGTGCGGTAGTAGCCGAGCATCTCGAGCGAGAGCATCGCGCTGATCTTCTCGCCGCCACGGTGCGCGCGCGCCGCCCAGGCATGGCTGCCCATCTCGCCGGTCTGGAAGTACGGCATCTCCTCGTTGGCGAAGGCGACAAAGCGCGCCGGCAGCCCCATGCGCGCGAGCTCGATCAGCACGGCGACGCCGGAAGCGTTGTCGTCGGCGCCGGGCGAGCCCGGCACGGTGTCGTAGTGCGCGCCGATCACGATCGCGCCGGCACCGCTCTCGATGTTGCGCACCCGGCGGCCGCCGCTTTGAAACTCCTGCGGGCGCGAGCCGACGAGCTGCTGCTCGATATAGCGCGCGGGTCGCTCCAGATCGACGTTGCGCTGCTCGGCGGCCAGGAACTCGACGTGCGCCCGCAGGCGCGCGGCGAGCTCGGTTTCTTCCGGGGTGAAGTCGAGCGCGCCCTCGTAGGACTCGCCCGGCATCGCCACGACGTACCAAATCGCGCCGGCCACGAGCGCGATGGCGGCGACGACCGTGGAAAGGAGAAAGACGCTAATCCAGCGCGTACTTCAGCTCGGCGATCAGGTCCTCGACGTCCTCGATGCCGACGGAGAGCCGTACCAGGCCGTCGCTGATGCCCAGGCCCGCGCGCACGTCCTCGGGCAGCGAAGCATGCGTCATGATCGCCGGATGCTCGATCAGGCTCTCGACGCCGCCCAAGCTCTCGGCGAGCGTGAAGAGCTTGCAGCGCTCGAGAAAGCGCCGCGACGCTTCGAGCCCGCCTTTGAGGATCGCGCTGACCATGCCGCCATAACGGCGGTTCATCTGCTTCGCGGCGAGCAGATGCTGCGGATGGCTGGCGAGTCCCGGGTAGATCACGCGCTCGATCCGCGGGTGCTTCTCGAGCCACGCGGCGATGTGCATCGCATTGCCGCAGTGGCGCTCCATGCGCAGCGCGAGCGTCTTGATGCCGCGCAGCGTGAGAAACGCATCGAAGGGGCTCGGCACGCCGCCCACCGCGTTCTGCAGGAAGGCGAGCTTTTCCTTCAGCGCCGCGTCTTTCCGGATCACGGCGGCGCCGCCGATCACATCCGAATGGCCGTTCAGGTATTTGGTGGTGGAGTGCACCACGATGTCGAAGCCGTGCTCGAGTGGCCGCTGGATCCACGGCGAGGCGAAGGTGTTGTCGCACACGCAGACCAGTTTCTTGCGATGTGCGATTTCCGCCATCGCCGAGAGGTCGACGAGCTTGAGCAGCGGGTTGGTCGGCGTCTCGATCCACAGCATGCGCGTGCTCGGCTGGATCGCCGGCTCCAGCGCCTTGGTGTCCGAGAGATCGATGAACGTCGCCTGCAGGCCCGCCGAGCGTTT
>DASXRW010000462.1:0-5184 GCA_036506355.1 Burkholderiales bacterium | reverse complement strand
TGAATCTCATGCTACGGCGGCTTCGGTGCTGTTCGACTCGCCGTGGTTGTCGAGCCAGCTCACCTCGACCTTGTCGCCCTTCGCGCCGCCCTTCAGGCGGAACGAGAACACCGGGTTGCGCGACACCGCCTGGCTGATCTGGGCTTCCACGACGGGCTTGCCGTTGACCTTGACAGTGAGGTTCTGGATGAAGTGCATCGGCACGAGCTTGCCCTCGGAGTCCTTGCGCTGCCCGGTCTCCATCGGGTGGGTCATCAGCACGCGCACGTCGGTGAAGCCCTGGCCGAGCGTCGCGCGCATCTTCATGGGTCCTGCTGCCATATCGCGTATCTCCTAGCCGCCGCAGCCGCCGATGGTGACCTTGACCTCTTTCGTCGCCACGTAATGCTTGCCGCCGGCCTCGGCCAGCACGCGCACGTCGGAGGTCTCGCCCATCTTGACGTTCACCTTGACGAAGGGCAGGGCACCGTCCTTGAAGTCGAAGCGCGCGATCAGCGGGAACGGGTTCTTGTCGATGACGACGATCAGCGCCGTGGTGCTGGGAATCGCGCTCGAGATCTCGATCGGCACGACGGCGCCGTTCTCGGCGATCTGCGGCGCCTCGATCACGAGGTCTTTGCTCGGCGCGGCGTTGCCGACGCCGAGAGTCTTCAGCGCATCGCCCGCGGTCTTGGCGCTGAATGCCTCCTTGTTCCAGGCGGCGAGCGCCGCGAGCGGTTTCACGATGCCAAGAATGAGCGCGGCAACGAGCGCCCTGCGCAATGTGTTCATGCGGCTATTTTAGCCGGGCGTCCTGCGGAATACCCCTGATCGGCCTCCGCTTTTTTCCTCCAGGCGCACGTCGGTCAACGTCATGGCGCGATCGACCGCCTTCACCATGTCGTAGATCGTGAGCAGCCCGACCGCGGCGGCGGTGAGCGCCTCCATCTCGACCCCGGTCGGGCCGCGGCATTCCACGCGCACCAGGATTTTTATCGCCGGCGGCCGGCGCTCGCGTGAAAAGTCCACCGCGACGCGCGAGAGCGCCAGCGGGTGGGCGAGGGGGATGAGGCCGGCGGTGCGCTTGGCGGCCTGGATCGCGGCGAGCCGCGCCACGCCCAGAACGTCGCCCTTCTTCGCCGTGCCGGCCGCGATCATCTTCAAGGTCGCCGCCTGCATCACGATGCGTCCCGAGGCGAGCGCCACCCGATGTGAACTGGGTTTGGCGCCCACATCCACCATATGGACTGCGCCGCGGGCGTCGAAGTGCGAGAGCTTCTTCACGGAAGCGGCCATGGCGGGCGATATCATAGCCGCATGAGATTCGCCGCCTGGATCGCCGTCCTCGCGATCGCCACCGTGCCCCGTGCCTTCGCACAGACTGCGGTCCAGACGCTGCCCGATCTCGGCGGCGGCGAGACGGTGCTCTCGCCGCAGCTCGAGCGCAAGATCGGCGAGAACATCATGCGCGAGATCCGCTTCCGGGATCCGAGCTACCTCGACGATCCCGAGATCACCGACTACCTGGCGACGGTCGGCTCGCGCCTCGCCGGCGCGCGCCAGGACTTCGAGTTCTTCGCCATCCGCGACAGCACGGTCAACGCCTTTGCGCTGCCGGGCGGCTTTGTCGGCGTGCATACCGGCCTCATCACCACCGCCGAGACCGAGTCGGAGCTCGCCTCGGTGCTGGCGCACGAGGTGTCGCACGTCACCCAGCGGCATATCGCGCGCATGCTCTCGCAGCAGCAGCAGATGCAGATGCCGATGATGGTGGCGCTCGCCGCCGCCATTCTGCTCGGGCGCTCGCGTCCGGACCTGGCGGTCGGCGCGGCGGCGGGGGCCCAGGCCGCGGGCGTGCAGAGCTCGCTCAGCTACTCGCGAGATTTCGAGCGCGAAGCCGACCGCATCGGCCTGCAGCGGCTGGAGGAAGCCGGATACGACCCGCACGCGATGGCCTCGTTCTTCGAGAAGATGCAGCGCTCCACGCGCGTCAGCGAGGACAGCACGATCCCGGGCTACTTCCGCACCCACCCGGTGACGAGCGAGCGCATCGCCGACGTGCAGAACAAGGCGGCGTCGATGCCCTACCGCCAGCACGCCGACGTCCTCGAATTCCAGCTGGTGCGTGCCAAGATCCGCGCCGACGCGGGCGACGCGCGCGACGCGGTCGCCAGCTTCGAATCAGCGCTGCGCGAGCACCGCTATGCGAGCGAAGCGGCAGCGCGCTACGGGCTCGCTACCGCCCTGGTGCGCGCCGGCAAGGCGTCGCAGGCCCAGGCGCAGCTCGAGCGACTGCGCCCGCTCGGCGCGGCGAGCCCGATGATCGAGATGCTCGACGCGCGCATCAAGGCCGCCTCGCGCGACAGCGCCGGCGCCGCCGCGGTCCTGGCGAAGGCCCGCGAGCGCTATCCCAATTCACGCGCCGTCGCCTACGCCTACATCACGACGCTGCAAGAGAGCGGCCAGAACGACGCGGCGCTCGCCGTGTTGCGCGATTCGCTCGTCAAATATCCGCGCGACGCGCGGCTCTACGGCATGCAGGCCAAGACCTACGCCACCCTGGGCAAGCGGCTGCTGCAGCACCAGGCGCAGGGCGAGCTTTACGCGCTGCAGGGCAGCCTGCCGGCAGCGATTGAGCAGCTGACGCTCGCCCGCTCGGCGGGCGACGGCGACTTCTACCAGCTCTCCGTAGTCGATGCGCGCCTCAAGGAACTGCGCGCCCAGTACACCGCCGAGCTCAAGGAAGCGAAGCGCTAGCCAACCGAAATCAGGGACAGACCACGTTTTTCCCTGATTGATCGAATAACTCTGCTTGACCGGCTTGCCGCCCAGCGGAGTTGGATGGGCGGCCCGGGCTTCCGCGGTCGACACGCCTCCCAAGTTGCAGAGCGAGCCTGCGCTTGAACTGCGCGTCGCCGAGGGCGAAGTTCCCGTTCGTGGCTTCTCGGATCTCTTCTATTCGCCAGTACTTTGGATCGACTTGGAAAAGTTCGACATACGCTTTCCGGCGCGTCGCGGCCGTAGGTCCGAGACGCAGGTATTCGTCATGCGGGCCGATCGACGGATCGAGCTCGTCTTCGGCGTTCGTTCTATAGCTTGACCATTCGTAGTCGCGCGGATGCCGGGAGAGACCGGCACGCACCGGGTTCGCTTCGATGTAGCGGTAGCAGGCGAGCAAGTATTGCTCGGATTGCACGAGACAAGACCGGAAGCGTCCTTCCCAGAGACTGCCGCTGCGTCCGTAGTTGCGGTTGACATACTGACTATGTAGTTGAGCCACTCCCTGCATGAGTTGCGAGCAGCCGCAAGCGGCTGCCGCCGTGAGCAGCAGATGCACATGATTCGTCATGAGGCAAAATGCATGCAGGCTGCACGCCGTTTTACGGAGCAGACGTCGCAGATGAAACAGATAGAAGCTGCGATCGTTCTCCTCGTAAAAGCACGCCTGTCGGTTGTTACCGCGGTGAATGACGTGTACCGGTACGCCTGGCAGCATGAGGCGCGCGCGTCTTGGCATGCTGCGGTCAACGAGCGAGGGAGTGGTCTCGTTGACTGAAAAACGTGGTCTGTCCCTGATTTAGTGGGACTAGCGCTTCGCAGGCTCGTAGTAGGCCTCGTACAGCAGGTCGAAGGTCTTCTCCACCTCGGCGAGCAGCTCCTGCATGCTGGTCGAGCGTCGCTGAGCGCCCTGCAGCAGCATCTGCACGCCCGCGGCCTCCGGCACGGCGCTGCCCCCCATCTCCAGGAAGTGCACGATGCTGCCGATTTTGCCGAGGGCCGGGTTTTTGCCGAGCTCGAGCTGCGCCAGCATCTCCTCGTACGCGACGCGCGTGCCGCTCGCGGCGAAATGCGCGCCGTCGAAAGCGAAGCCGAGCGCGCCCGAGGGCAGCTCCTCGCTCTTGTCGAGCCAGGCGAGCGTCGCCTCCGGATCGACGAAGCGGCGGATCAGCCAGGCGCAGGCGAGGCGGTCGGCCCACGGCGGATTGCGCGTCGCCCAGGCGCGCCGCAGCAGGCGCTCGCCGGCGCCGAGCCGCGTCTGCGACGAGGTGAAGAGCAGCTGCCTCACCGCGGCGTCGGCCTCGGCGAGCGCGCGCTCCGCGCGGTTGCGCGCCTCGGTGGGATAGAAGTCGAGCGCGGCGATCGCCTCGAACTCGCGCCGCTGCTTGTGCAGCACGCGCGAGATCGCGCTCGGGTCGGAATGGCCGAAGCCGACGCGCAGGCTCTCGACGGTCTTGATCAGCTCCTCGTAGCGCGCCGAGCGGTCGAAGAGCCGCCGCAATTGCTCCTGCTGCGCCGGCGCCGTGGGGTTCACCTGCAGCACCTGCGCGCTTCCCGCGCTTTTGCCGATGTAATCGCCGAGCGCTTCCAGCGCCTGGCGATTGGTCGCGGTGTCGGGCAGGAGATAGGCGCCTTCGCGCATTACCGCGGCGCCGAGCGATTCGAGCGTGCGCAGCACCCGCATGCGCGCCGCGGGATCCTCGGTGGGCAACTGCGCGATGGTGACGAGCCAGCTGTCCATGGCGCTTGGCATCTTATACTGTGCGGCCTATGACTTTCGACAAGGAACTCGACGCGCGCGGCCTGAATTGCCCGCTGCCGATCCTGCGCACGAAGAAGGCGCTGGCCGAGCTGCAGTCGGGACAGGTGCTCAAGGTGCTCGCCACCGACCCGGGCGCAGTGAAGGATTTCCAGGCGTTCTCCCGCCAGACCGGCCACGAGCTGCTGTCGCACGCGGAGGACGCGAAGCGGGAGTTCACGTTCTTCATGCGCAAGAAGTGACGCGGCGTCTCGCGCTCCTGCTGGCGCTCGCCGCCGGGCCTGCATCGGCGGCGGACGCGACGTTCAACGTAAAGCTGCTCACACCGGAGACCGCGCTCAAGGCCGCGCAGGCCGCGCTCGCTCGGTGCCGCACGAACGGCTTCCAGGTCACCGTCGCAGTCACCGATCGCACGGGCGTGGTCCAGGTTC
The DNA here is from genome assembly GCA_036506355.1 of Burkholderiales bacterium. Lineage (GTDB taxonomy): Bacteria > Pseudomonadota > Gammaproteobacteria > Burkholderiales > SG8-39 > SCGC-AG-212-J23. The sequence continues at coordinate 237 of DASXRW010000462.1, read as the reverse complement.
TCCTGCGCGACCGCTTCGCCGGTCCGCATACGGTGGACATGGCCACGGCGAAGGCCTACACCGCGGTGAGCTTTCGCACCAACACGACCGAGCTCACCGAAGCGACGCAGCCCGGCCGGCCGCAGAGCGGCATCCGCAACCGGCCGGGAGTGGCAGCGGTGGGCGGCGGGCTGATGATCGAGGCGAGCGGCTCGCTCCTCGGGGCGATCGGCGTCTCCGGCGCGCCGGGCGGACGCG
>DASXRW010000461.1:0-12891 GCA_036506355.1 Burkholderiales bacterium | reverse complement strand
GCGAGCAATGCGGTCAGCGCCATCTTGGCGTGCAGCCAGCCCGCGGCACCGCGGAACCAGCCGAGCCACAGCCAGATCCCGAAAACGATGGTGAGCACGCCGCCCGGCGTCATGATGCCCCAGTAGAGCTTGCGCTCCATGATCTTGAAGCGCTCGCGCGAAGCGGTGTCCTCGGCCATGGCGTGGTAAACGAAGAGCCGCGGCAGATAAAAGAGCCCGGCGAACCAGGTCACCATGAAGATGATGTGCAGGGATTTAACCCAAAGCATCAGGCGGAAAAGCGGCGGCGGGCGAACATGATGGCGATGGCGTAGCCGGCGGCAGCATAACCGACGAGCACCAACAAATGGATCGCCGCTCCGGTCGGGAGACGGCCGGCAACGAGCGGCCGCACCAGCTCGACGCCGTGGTACAGCGGCAGCGCCTGCGCCACGGCGAGCACCGGGCGCGGCAGCTGCTCGGCCGGGAAGAACACGCCGGAGATCATGGTCATCGGCGTCATGATGAGCGTCATGTAGAAGCTGAAGAAGTCCCAGTTCTTGGCGAGCACGGTCATGATGAGGCCGACGGCGGCGAACGCGAGGCCGACCAGGAAAGCGACCGGCAGCGTGAGAATGACCAGAGGAGAAGCCGCCAGGCCAATGACGGCCGCCACGGCGAGGACCGTCGCGCCCGAGAGCCAGGCCTTGCTCGCGGCCCACATGACCTCGCCCGCCACTACGTCATCGATGGTGAGCGGCGCATAAAGGATGGCGTCCCAGGTCTTCTGGCCGTGCATGCGCGAGAAGCCGGAGAACATCGATTCGAACGAGGCGGTGAACATGGTCGCCGAGCACAGCGTCCCGGCGGCGAAGAACGCGATGTACGACATGCCTTCCACCGAGGGCAATAGCGCGCCGAGCCCGTAGCCGAGCCCGAAAAGCAGGATCAGCGGATCGGCCAGGTTGGACAGCACCGAGGAGACGACGAGCTTGCGCCAGACCAGGAAATTACGCCGCCATACCGCGATCCAGCGCAGCATCAGTCCCTCAGGTCGCGCCCGGTGAGCTTGAGGAACACGTCCTCGAGGCTCGCCGGGCGGTGCAGATAGATCAGTTCCCGCTGCTCACGCAGATCGCCGAGCACGGGCGCAACGTCGGCGGCGTAGACGAACACCGTGTCGCCGGCGCGCTCCACCCGCGGCGCGAGGCTGCGCGCGCGCTCCATCCAGCCCTCGAAGCCGTTGCCGTGCACTTCCACGACCTGCGGCTCGATGTGCGCCGCGATCAGCTCGCGCGGCGAGCCGGCGGCAATCAGGCGGCCACGGTCCATGATCGCCAGGCGATGGCAAAGCCGCTCGGCCTCTTCCATGAAGTGCGTGGTGAGCACCAGCGTCTTGCCTTCCTGCGTCAGGCGGCGCAGCCGCTCCCAGATGAGATGACGCGCCTGCGGATCGAGCCCGGTGGTCGGCTCGTCCATGAAGATGAGCTGCGGGTCGTTGATCAGCGCCCGCGCGAGGGTCAGCCGCCGCTTCATGCCGCCGGAGAGCGTATTGATGCGCGCGTCCTCGCGCCCGGCGAGGCCGGCGAATTCGAGCAGCCCGGCGAGCTTTGCCTGGATCGCGCGAGGCGCCATGCCGAAATAGCGGCCATAGACGAGCAGGTTTTCCGCGACGGTGAAATCCGGGTCCAGGTTGTCGAACTGCGGCACGACGCCGATGCGCTGGCGCGCCTCGCGCGCGCGGGCCGGTACTGGCTCGCCGAGGAGCTCGATCTCGCCGGCGTCCGGATGCGTGAGGCCGAGGCAGAGCCGCAGCGTCGTCGTCTTGCCTGCGCCGTTGGGTCCGAGCAGGCCGAAGCACTCGCCGGACGCGACCTCAAGGTCGAGCCCGCTCACGACTTCGAGCGCGCCGTAGCTCTTGCGCAGGGCGCGGGCCTTCAGCGCGCTCATGCGCAGTGCGCCCGGACGAGGCCGCGCAGGATGTGGAGCTTGCGATGGAAGAAATGGTCGGCGCCGGGCACGAGCACGACCGGCAGGTCCTGCGGCCGGGCCCAGTCGAGCACCGCGGCAAGCGGCACGGTTTCGTCCTGCTCGCCATGTATCACGAGCGTGCCCGCCTGCACCGGCGGCAAAGCGAAGCGAGTGACGGCAAGGCCGATGAGGACCAGCTTTTCCGCGCGCACGCGTTGGGCGAGCATCACCTGGACGCCGGCGCCGAAGGAAAAGCCGGCGAGCGCGAGCCGCTCGGGCTTGAGATGCGCGACGATCGCCGCCAGGTCTTCCAGCTCGCCGCGCCCCTCGTCGTGCGTGCCCTGGGTCTCGCCGACGCCGCGGAAATTCGGCCGCCAGGCCTCGTAGCCGAGCTCGACGAAGGCCCGCGCCAGCGTCTGCACCACCTTGTTGTCTAGCGTGCCGCCGAACAGCGGATGCGGATGGGCGATGAGCGCGATACCGATGGACGCAGCCTCGGGGCGGTCCACGGCGCACTCGATGCGCCCGGCCGGGCCGGTGACGAATTCCCTGCGGGTGCTCGCCCTCACATCTTCAGGCGTTCGACCACGCGGCCGTGCTTGAGGTGCTCCTCGATGATCTCGTCGACGTCGGCGCGATCGACGTAGCTGTACCAGACCGCGTCGGGGTAGACCACGATGCACGGGCCTTCCTCGCAGCGGTCGAGGCAGCCCGCCTGGTTGATGCGGATCTGGCCGGTGCCCGACATGCCGAGCTCCTTGACGCGGCGCTTGGCATAGTCGCGGATCTCGGCTGCGCCCTTGTCGTTGCAGCAGACCCGGCCGCCGTCGCGCTGATTGCAGCAGAAGAAAACGTGTTTTGCGTAATAGGACATGCACGATTTTAACCGAGCGGCTCGCGCCGCCGCGCCGCGAGGAAGATGAGGTAGCCGAGCGCGACGAAAGCCCAGAGCGCGCTCACCAGCCGCGTGAGGCCGTTGAAGTTGAGGAAGTGGCCCTGCTGCCAGAGCTTGAGCGTGGCGGCGAGATAAGCATTGGGCGGCGCCAGGTTCACGAGCACCGTCGCGGCCATGATGAGCACGGCCGCGATCGCAAGGCGTGCCACGCGCGGCAGCGCGATCGCGGCGAGCGCCAGCAGCACGCCGCCGGCGAGCCCGATCTGCGCGCCGGGCGTCAGCCACACGAACACATTCTCGGCGTGCATGATGATGGCAAAGGCAGCGACCTTGACCGCGAGCGCAGCGATGACGAGCGCGGCGAACATCGCGCGCACCGGCTGCCCGGGGCGCACCAGCGCGGAAAGCAGCAGCCCCACGCTCACCAGGTTGGCGGCGGCGGTGAAAGCCTCGATGGCGATGAAGAACTCAGGCGCGCGTGCCCGCCCGGCGCCGGCCGCCAGGAGATCGCGCAGATCGCCCGCCGCGAACAGCAGCGTCGCCGGGTTCAGCTGAGTAAGGAGCCAGAGCGCGAGCAACGCGAGCCCGGCGTCGATCTCGACGCCGGCGAAGAACGCTTTGGAACGCAGCCGCTCGAGCGGCCCGCCGAGCACCGTCGGCACGGCGAGGACGCCCAGCGCGGCGCCGCAGGCGCCGCCGGCGAGATTGCACAGCACATCGAGATTGGTCGCAACACGCGCGGGCAGGTAGCTTTGCGCTGCCTCGAGCGCGAGCGAAAGCAGGCCCGCGCTCGCCAGCGCGGTGATGAATGCCGCAAGGCCGCGCACCTTTGGATGCAGCGCCAGCACGCAGAAAAAACCGTACGGCACGTAGCCCAGTACATTGGCGCTAAGGTCGAAGGCCGTGACGTAGCGCGGCCAGGGCGAGGCGAGATAGGCGAAGGGCGACAGGCCATGATCGCGCCAGCCTTCGAGCGGATAGAGCGAGGCATACGCCACGAGCAGCACGTAAACGGCAAACGCGATACGCGCGAGGGGCGAGGCGCCCGCGGCGCCGCGCGCCTCAGCGCTGTCCGGCGTGAGGGTGCGGGTGGGCGACTGCACGCTCTCGCGGCACGAGCGAGCCAAGCACCATGCCGACGATGGAGAACGAGAGACCGACGAGCGGCGGCGGCACGGTAGCGTCGCTCGCCATGAATGCCGCGATCAGCCAGGACAGGAGCCCGAACACTGACGACAGCACGGCGCCGAGGTTGTTGGCCCGCTTCCAGAAGATCCCGGCGGCGAGCGGCACGAGCGCGGCGACCAGCGTCACCGTGTAGGCGTTTTGCACCATGTCGTACATCGTCTGCTTGGAATTGAGCGCGAATATCAGCGCCGCGGCGGTGAATGCCACGAGCACCACACGCAGCGTCAGCAGAAACTGGCGATCGCTCATCCGCGGATACATCGGCCGAATGACGTTCTCGGTGCACAGCGAGGTCGGCGCGATGATCGCGCCGCTCGCGGTCGACAGGATCGCGGACAGGAGCGCGCCAAAAAACAGCACCTTGATCGACATCGGCGTGTGCTCGAGGATGAAGCTCGGCAGGATGCGCTGCATCTCGCGGGCGTCCTCCGCGGAGAGCAGCCTGCCGAGCGCCGGGTCCACCAGCAGCGCGGCGAGGACGATGTAGATCGGCACGAAGACGAAACAGAAGTAGACGACGCCGCCCAGCAGGCTGCCCAGGATCGCCGTGCGCTCATTCTTCGCCGAGGTGACGCGCTGGAAGATGTCCTGCTGCGGGATCGAGCCTATGGCGAGCGTCAGGAACGCGGTGGTGAACGCGAGCCATTCCTTGGTGCCGCCCTTGGGCCAGAACTCGAAGCGTCCGGCCTCGGCGGATGCGGCGATGACCTTGCCGGGCCCGCCCGCCATGTCGCCGACGATCCAGGCGACGATGGCCAGCCCGACGATGATCATCACCGACTGGAACAGATCGGTCATCGCCACCGACCACATGCCGCCCCAGATGGTGTAGGCAAGCACGACCACCCCACTGATGATGATGCCGGTGCTGAGCGAGATGGCACCGTCCGTGAGCGTCGAGAACACCAGGCCGAGCGCCGTCAGCTGCGCCGCCGTCCAGCCGAGGTAGGAGATCGCGATGATCACGCTCGTGCCGAGTTCCATCGTCCTGCCGTAGCGCTTGCGGTAGAAGTCGCCGATCGTCAGGAGGTCCATCCGGTAGAAAGCGCGAGCGAAAAAGACCGCCACGATCACCAGGCACATCGAGGAGCCGAACGGATCGGCGATGATGCCGCCGAGACCGCTCTTCGAGAATTCGACCGACACGGACAGCACGCTCTCCGCGCCGAACCATGTCGCGAACACCGTGGCGGTGTTCATGTAGAGCGGCAAGCTGCGTCCGGCGACGACATAGTCCTTCGAGTTGTGCACGCGCTGGGCCGCCCACAGCCCGATGGCGATCGTGACCAGCAGATACCCAACGACCGATGCGATCAGCATGCGCGCGCCATCATAGCGAGCGCTTCCAGACCTGCCAACGCTCCTTGCCTCGCAGCACCGGCACCGACTGCTCCGCCGGCACCGGCTCGTCTTCGACGAGTGTGAACGACGGGTCCAGCAACGCGTGCAGCGCACGACCAGAGATGCCAAAGGGCGGGCCGCGTTCGTTATCGTCGAAGAAGAAGAAGCCGGCGAGCACGCCGCCCGCGCGCACCAGAGTCGGGATGCGCTCGCCCCATTCCGGCCAGCGACGCCGGGGCAGCGCACAGAGGAAGGTGCGCTCGTAAACCAGGTCGAACGCGTTCTCGTCGAGCGCGAAAAAATCGGCTTTTCTTACGCGGCCTGCAAGCTTGCCGAGGCGCCGCTGCGCGGTTCCGAGCGCGGCGTCGGAGAAATCGATGCCCAGCACATCGTCGCCGTGCTCGGCGAAGAGCTGCACCTCATAGCCGGAGCCGCAGCCTGGGACCAATACGCGCTGCCCGGATGGTTGCGTGCGGAGCCATTGCGCGAGCTTGATGGGCACGCCGCCGGCATCCCAGGGCGTGACGCCGCCGCGGTAGCGTTCGTCCCAGAACTCCGGCTTAGAAGAGTCCGATGCCAAGGAGGATGAGCGCGACGAGGACCACGACGAGGAGCGCGGCGAGAAGATCGTTGCGCCGCGCATTCTCCGCGGCGAGGCGGTCCACCGCGAGCCGCAGTGCGCCCAGGCGATCCTCGGCGAGGGCGCGGTGCACGAGGCGCGGCAGCTGCGGCAGCGTGTTCGCCCAGTACGGCGCCTCCCGGCGCAGCGTGCGCACGAGGCCGCGCCAGCCGATCTGCTCGGTCATCCAGCGCTCGAGGAAGGGCTTCGCCGTGGTCCACAGGTCGAGGTCGGGGTCGAGCTCGCGCCCCAGACCCTCGATGTTGAGCAGCGTCTTCTGCAGCATCACGAGCTGCGGCTGGATCTCGACGTTGAAGCGCCGCGAGGTCTGGAACAGGCGCAAGAGCAGCCTGCCGAAGTAGATCTCCTTGAGCGGCCGCGCGAACACCGGCTCGCACACCGCGCGGATCGCCGCTTCGAACTGGTCGATGCGCGTCGACGCCGGCACCCAGCCGGCATCGAGGTGCGCCTGGGCGACGCGGCGGTAGTCGCGGTTGAGGAAGGCGAGGAAATTCTGCGCGAGGTAGTTCTTGTCGACCTCGGTGAGCGTGCCGACGATGCCGAAGTCGAGCGCGACATAACGGCCGCGCAGCTCGCCTTCGGTCGCGACCAGGATGTTCCCCGGATGCATGTCGGCGTGGAAAAAGCCGTCGCGGAACACCTGGGTGAAGCAGATCTCGACGCCGGCGCGCGCCAGCGCCTTGAGATCGATGCCCTTTTCGCGCAGCAGGGCAATCTGCGAGATCGGCACGCCGTGCATGCGCTCCATCACCATGACGCGCTCGGAGCACAAGTCCCAGTGCACTTCGGGAATCGCCAGCAGCGGGGAATTGCGGAAATTGCGCCGCAGCTGGCTCGCGTTGGCCGCCTCGGTCAGGAGATTCAGCTCTTCGTCCAGGTGCCGGGCGAATTCGGCCACCACCTCGCGCGGCTTGAGGCGCCGGCCTTCCGGCGAGAGCCGTTCCACGAGCGAAGCCGCGGTCTGCAGTAGCGCGAGGTCCTTCGCGATCTCGCGCTCGACGCCCGGGCGCAGCACCTTGACGGCGACTTCGCGAGCGTCCTCGAGCCGCCCGAGGTGCACCTGTGCAATGGAGGCGCTCGCCACCGGCGCGCGTTCGAGCGAGGCGAACACGTCGCCCACGCGGCGGCCGAGGCTGCGCTCGATCTCGGCGAAGGCGAGCTCCGGGTCGAACGGCGGCACCTGGTCCTGCAGCTTGGCCAGCTCGTCGGCGATGTCGAGCGGCAAGAGATCGCGCCGCGTCGAGAGCACCTGGCCGAACTTGACGAAGATCGGCCCGAGCTCTTCGAACGCCTCGCGCAGCCGCTGGCCGCGCGGCTCGCGCCGGCGGCCGGCGAGCAGGCGCAGCACGAAGTCGCCCGGCATCGGCGGCATGAACTCGTGCAGGCCGTAGCTGACCGCGATCGCGAAGATGCGTACGAGGCGGATGAGCCTAATCAAGGCGTTGCTCGAGCCGCGCTATGGCCGCGCGTAGCTGCTCGACCTGGGCGGCGAAATCCTGCAGCTCGCGGCGCCGCACGAGCGTAGCGCTCTCGGTCGTGGCGTAATCCGCGAGCGCCTCGCCGACGCGGCGCGCCGCATCCAGCTGCCAGTGCGCGAACGCCCGCACCGTGTCCCCTATGCGCTGGGCGGCGACGTCGCCGACGAGGCGCGAAAGCTCTTCCTCGGCGTCCCAGCGGAAATGCTTGGCGAGGTCGCGCAGTTCATCGGCGAGCTCGCTCGCGCCCGAGATGCCGTTGAGCGAGACGGCGGCGGCGGGCTCGGGCCCGCCCTCCTCGATGCGCCCGCCCGCGGCGATCGCGAGGCGCAGCGGCGGCAGCAGCGGCGGGCGCAACTCGACCGACTGTCCCGCGAAGCGCTCGAGGCGCTGTCGCGCCCAGCGCTCGCGATCGAGCAGCTGGTTCAACAGAAAGCAAAAGGCCACCGCGGGGGTGGCCTTTGCCTTGGGAGCCGTCTCGCTCAATGCATCTGCTGAATGCCGGCGAGCAGCCAGCCGCTCGAGCCGTCGGCCGGCTTGACGAGGTTCCAGACCTCCTCGAAGCCCACCGGCTCGGTATCGGGCGTCTCGCGCACCATGCCGGAGAAACGCACGCTCGCCCAGTATTTGTCCTGCTCGGTCGCGAGTTCGAGCAGGTCGGCGTTCAGCGCAACGACATCGGTCTGTTGACCTGCGGCCTGACTGTCGGCTCGCAGCTCGTCGTACATCTCGCGCGTGGTGAACTCGCGGATCTCGTCGAGCCGGCCGGAATCGTTCGCGACCTGCAGCTTGATGAAGTTCATCTTCGCCGCGCGCAGGAAGCCGGCGGTATCGAAGCCTGCCGGCACCGGCGTCGCGCTCGTGGCGGGAAGTGACCCACTCACGGGCTGCGGCGGCGCCATGGTTTCGTTGCCCATGCCCGCAAGCTGCATCGGTCGCGCGGGTTCTTCGGCGCGACGGCGCATGAGCGCGCGTACGCCGATTACCGCCGCGATCGCCAGTATCGCCACCATCAAAAGGCCGAGGATGCCGCTACCGCCGAAGAGATAGCCAAGCAGACCGCCGAGCGCGAGGCCGCCCAGGATGCCGCCGAGCATGCCCCACCGGCTGCCTTGCTGCGCCGGCTGTGCGGGCTGTGCCTGCTTAGGTGCAGCCTGCTGCTGCGCAGGCTTCGCCGGCGCGGGCGTGACGTTGCGCTGAGCGCCGACCGAGCGGCCGCCGCCGAGGCGCGCCGCATCCGCCTCAGTGGCCACGAGCGTGGCGCCAGTAATCGCTATGCAAATCCCAAGTAACCACTTACCCATAATGGAATCCTCCAATTCGGCCATGCTATCAAAATCGAATGCCGCGATGCACGGCCACCACGCCAGCAGCCAGGTTAAAGACCTCGACCTGCGAGAAGCCCGCCTGCTCGAGCATCGCCTTCAGCGTCGCCTGGTCCGGGTGCAGGCGGATCGACTCGGCGAGATAGCGATACGGCTCCGCCGCGCCGGCGACGCGCTCTCCGAGCCACGGCAGCACCTTGAAGGAGTACAGGTCGTACGCCTGCTGGAGCGGCGCCCAGACCTTGGAGAACTCGAGCACCACCAGCCGTCCGCCGGGCTTGAGAACGCGCGCCATCTCGGCGAGCGCCTGCTCCTTGCGCGTCATGTTGCGCAAGCCGAACCCGACCGTGACGCAATCGAAATAACCCTGCGGAAACGGCAGCCGCTCGGCATCGCACTGCACGGCGGGCATGAGCGCGCCCTCGTCGAGCAGCCGGTCGCGTCCGCGTTCCAGCATCTTTCTGTTCACGTCCGTGGCCCAGACTTCTCCTTCGGCACCGACACGCCGCGCCAGCGCGCGGGCGAGATCGCCGCTGCCCGAGGCCACGTCGAGCACCCGCTCGCCGCGCCGCGGCCGCGCCACCGAGACTGCGAAGACCTTCCAGTAGCGGTGCAGGCCGAGCGACATGAGGTCGTTCATCAGGTCGTAGCGCTCGGCGACGCGATCGAACACCTCGCCGACGCGACCGGCCTTCTCCTCCTCGGGGACCTTGCGGAATCCGAAATCGACTTTCTTGGCCACGGTCAGTCGCGCTTCGCGCCCGCCTTTTTCAGCCGCTCGAGATAGTCGGCCCAGAGGCTCTCCTGGTTCTCGCCGAGCTCGTAGAGGTACTCCCAGGAATAGATGCCGGTGCTGTGCCCGTCCGAGAAGGCAGGCTGCACCGCGTAGGACCCTACCGGCTCGAGCGCGCGGATCTCGACCTGGCGCTTGCCCGTCTGCAGCACTTCCTGGCCCGGCCCGTGCCCTCTCACCTCGGCGGACGGCGAGTACACGCGCAGAAACTCGTAGGGCAGACGGAAGCTGCGGCCATCGGAAAACGCGATTTCGAGCACGCGCGACTTCTGATGCAGCGTGATCGCGGTCGGCAAGCGCTCCGCACTCACGGCACGATCTGGTAGGCGACGCGTTCGAAATCGATGCCGCGCTCGATCACCTCGGTGAGCATCGCTTTAGAGGATCGCTCGGCGTAGAGCTCGACTATGCGCTTCGGCTTGTACCAGCCGGTGGGCAGGACGAGCGAAGGCGGCGATTCGAGCGCGGGCACCGCGCTCAAGGCGAGCGCCGGTACCCAGCTGTCCGCCTGCACGTTGAGCCCGGTCGGGCGCACGGCGAGCGGGCTCGGCAGGCCGGGCAGGAGCTTCACCCCGGCGTGCAGGTCGCCGTTGTCGGCGCCCATCAGCCAGCGTACCTGCGCGAGCATGAACTGCTTGCCGTCGCCGGGCCGCACGCCGATCAGCTGGCCGTGCGCCATGCGCTTTCCGGCCTCTTTCGCCGGGCGCACCATGCGCATGCCCTGGGCGCTCTCATCTTCGATCTGCCAGTGCTCGATGACGAAGCCTTTGGCGTTGCTGTAGTCGTCTTCCCCGCGCGTGCTGACGCGCCCGAACGTGGCGATCTCCTCGCGCTGCTTCTGCGTCAGTTCGGTTTGCTCGCTCGGCGGTTTGAAGACGCGGCCGGAGATGTAGTAGTGGATGCCGGGGAGCTCGCTGCAGGCTTCCGCCGCCGCGCTCGCCGTGCGCCGCTCGATGGCGCGCGCGGACTTGGGTTGGCACCACTGGCGATAGAGGTAGACCAGCAGCTGCTCGCAGGAGGGCTGCACGCAGTCCTCGCCGAGCGCGAGCTTCGCGGGCGACTCGCCCTTGCGCAGCAGCGCGACGCGATTGCGCAGGCTCTTCGAGAGCTTGCGCGCATCGAGGTAGCGCGGCTCGCGCGCGCTCGATTCGCCGCGCTCCGGGCAGGCGTCGCTCGCGAGATCGGCGACGAGCGGCGCCACGCCTTCGCCTTCGTCCACCGGCTTCGTCCCGACCTCGAGCTTCGCGGCCCAGCGCTCGAGCAGGTAGGCGACGAAGGTGAGCTGGCGCTGGGCGAGCTCGTTCGGGTTACAGAGGCCCATCAGCACGCCGCGCGCATACGCGATCCGCGGCGAGGTGTCCTGGATGTCGCGGTTCAGGAAGTCCTTCACCGCGTCCTCGGCGACGTCGAGCTTCTCCGAGGCGGCATAGGTCTCGTGCAATGCGCGCCAGTCCTCGCCCGGCGCTTGGCGATAGGCGCGGTAATAGTGGAACATGCGCAGGCCGATGTAGGAGGCGAGGCGCGTGCAGACGAGCGCCGCCTGCGCGCGCATGCCCGAATCGCGATTGAGCGCCCCGTCCAGGCAGCGCTGATAGCCGATGCTCATCTGGTCCCACAGGCCGATGGTGGTCTCGAAGGCGCTGTTCTCTGCTTCGCTCATCGGCAGCGCGCGGTTGGCGAAGCGCTTCGCCTGCTCGATCTGCACGAAGTTCACCGCCTCGCGCAGCGCTTCCAGCACCGCCAGGCGCTGCGCCGCGGTGGTGGGAAAACGGTTGAATTCCTCCAGCTGGGAGAGCAGCTCGCCCTGCGCGGTGGCGACGTTGGCGAGCGGCACGTGCTCGAGCCAGGCCTTGCAGGTAGCGGCGTCGGTGAACTCGGGCGAAGCGCTTTCCGAAAGCTCGGGCAGCTTCATGGCGCGGCATCATACCCAAAGACATCGCGATAGCTCACGTAAAAGCTTGCGAAAAGCGTCGGCAGCAGCACGATCAGGAGCGGCAGCACGAAGCTCGCCACGGGCAGCCGGTAGCCGCCCCCGCTGACGAGCGCCAGCAGCGACAGGAGCAGGAAAGGCACCACCAGCGTCACGAGCCCCGTCACCGCGCCGTAGCCGAGAAAGGCACGCCAGTTCATCAGCGCCGCGGCAAAGCTGAAGAAGAGCGCTTTCGCGGGTCCGGTGGAATGCCATGCGGCCAGCGGCGGTGCGAACCAGAAGGCGAACATCACCGGCAGGTAGAGCGCCGCGGCGGCTGCCAGCGCGCTGAAGAACGCCTCGGACTGCAGCACCTCGTCGGCGGGTCTGCGCCCAGTCAACATCCACTGCGCGAGCGCCCCGTCATCGGCAAGCGTGCTCGCCGCCAGCAGCAGCGCCAGGCAGGCGAGATAGATGACGCCGAGCGTCATCTGCGCGCGCAGCTCGTGCCGGAAGCCGTCGAACAAAAGTCCGAGCTCGAGCGGCGCGTGCCGTCCCGCGGCGCGCGCGAGCGCCATGAAGCCGACCGAAAACGCCGGCACCAGCACCGCAGCAGCGGCCACCCCGACGAGCGGCACGAGCGAGACCAGGCTCATCAGCAGCCAGTAGCCGAACACCGCTGCGAGCCAGCCGAGCGGCGCGACGCGAAAGAGGCGCCAGCCTTCGGCGAGCCAGCGTGCCCCGCGCCCGGCGGCTACGATGCGCGCCTGCATTCGAGGATCTTGCGGAAATGCTCGGGATCATGCGCGTGCACCAGCATTCCCGGCCGCGGCAGATGGAAGTCGTGCAGCCGCGAGAGCCAGAAGCGCAGCGCCGCGGCGCGCAACATCACTGGCCATGCCGCGCGCTCGACCGGCGCGAGCGGCCGCACCGCCTCATACGATCCCAGCAGTGCGCGCATGCGCCCAGGTTCCAGCGTCGGATCCGCTGCTGGATCGACGAGGCACCAGTCGTTCGCGCATACGGCGACGTCGTAGAGCAGGCAATCGACCCCCGCGAAGTAAAAATCGATCACGCCCGAAATGCGTCCGCTCTCGAACAGCGCGTTGTCGCGGAAGAGATCGGCGTGCACCGGTCCGCGCGGCAGATCGGGAAAGCGGTGCTGCCCCTGGAACGCCAGCTCGCTCTCGAGCAAGGCGTTCTGCCCTTTCCCTAAAAGGGGTTTCAGGTCGGCCGCGGCAAGGCGCCACCATTTCGGACCGCGCGGATTTTCGAGGTAAGCCGGATACGAGCGGCCGGCGAGGTGCATGCGCGCGAGCAGCGCGCCGAGCTCGCCGCACTCGGCAACGCCTGGGCGCTCGAGCGAGCTGCCCGG
>DASXRW010000460.1:0-2272 GCA_036506355.1 Burkholderiales bacterium | reverse complement strand
TCGGCGAGCGTCGCGAGAATGCCGCCGTGCACGGTGCCGCGCGTGTTGCAGTGCTTGCGCTCGGCGCGCAGCCCGAGCACCAGGCCCGCGCCTTCGCCGCGCGCGTAGAGCGGCCCGATCATCTCGATGACCGGGCTGCGGCGCTCTAGCGGCTTAAACCCTTGAGGAACCAATGGCTACGAAATCGTACTCGCCGATGCCCTGCAGCACGAGAAAGGTCACCGAGGTCGCGCCGGCATTCGTTACCAGATGCGGGCGCCGCGGGGCTGTCGTGAATGTCTGTCCGGGAGAAAGGCGCACCTCCTGCTTCGGCTCCTGCAGGAAGATGCGCAACTCGCCCTCCAGCACGTAGAAGGTGTCGGCGACGTTGTTGTGGTAGTGCCAGGGTACCTTCTGCGTCGGCGAGAGCTGCAGCTCGGTGATGCGGAATCCCGGCCGCGCCGCGTGCTCGGCGCGCCGCTCGACTTCGTAAAGCGGGCTCGCGTCCTTGACCGCTTCCATGCCGCCTCCTACAGGTTCGCCATGCGCACCAGCTCGGCGCGGCTCGCGCCATAGAGCCTGGCGTACTCGGCTTCCGGATCGCTCGAATCGTACAGCTTGAGGAAGGTTTCCATGCCGCCGCGCGCGATCAGGAAATTCACGAAGCGATAGCCGGCGACGTAATACATGCGCCGGAAATGCTCGGTCGCGGTGACCTCGGGCGGCGGCGGCCGCGTGGTGCCGAGATAGTCGGCGATTACGGGAGCGATCGGCAGCGTGTCGGCGCGGCCCGCGTGCGGGCCGACCGCGGCGCCGGGATGGATCTCGAGCGCCAGGTAATCGGCGAAGCCCTCGCGCAGCGTGTGGCTCGAATAGCGCCAGGTGAACAGGTGCGCCATCTCGTGCGCGTAGGTCGCGTTCGCGCCGCGCATGGCGCCTTCGTAGGCACGGCGGTTGAGGAAAATGATGCCGCGCGGATCCTGCGGATGGCCGTAGCCGCCCCAGACGTGCGAGGGGCCCTGGAAGTGAGCGACGTAGATGCGGATCTTCGGCCCGAGGGTCGCAACGTCGAGCTTGCGGCCGGTGAGCAGCTCCAGGCGCTGGTACGCCTTCTCGGCCAGATCCAGAAAGGAGCGCTCGACCGCCATGCCGCGCTGGTAGATCTCGATACGCTCGCTTGCGGCAACGAGGCGCGCCTGCTCGACGATTTCCCGGTCCTGATCGCGTCCCCGCTGCGCGCTCGCCAGCGAGATGGCGAGGCAGAGCGCGAGGAGCGCCGCTCCTGATCCCGCGGTCAGTCGGGGACGCAGAGGTACGTGAGTACCGAAACCCTTCGGCCGACGAGCTGCACCCGAACGGTGTCTTCGGCGCCGCTGAATTCGATGGTCGCGGTGCTCTTCAGCACCTTGGTGTCGACGTCGCCGACGCGCGGCGGCAGCGCATGGCCCTGCCGGAACGGCCCCGCTATGCGCCAGTGCGGGCTGCGGATTTCGGCCGACACGACCTGGTACTTGTCGGTGTCGTTGCTGTAGGTGACGATGCCGAGCCGCAAGCCGTTGAATGTGAGATCGCGATAGCTCGCCTTGTATGCCCCGAGATCCTCCTGGCGCAGCAGCTTCTCGCCCTTCAGCGGCCCGATCTTGCGCAGCTCGTCATAGGTCTTCGGCAGCTTGAGGCCGTAGGGGCCCGAGTCGCAGGAGAGCTTGTCGATGAAATGCGACGTGTTGCCCCGGCCGAGCGCCGGCAGGGCGAAGAGGCAAAGCAGGCAGGCGCTAATCAGCTTCACGACCTGCCATCCTGACACATTCCGTTTACCCCCGCCCGTGACGCCCCCCGCGGCCTATAGACCGTTCTTACCGCCGATTGCGGTCGTTCTCCCGCTTGAGGTCGCTTTCCACCTGGGCGCGGCTGCGCTCGTAGACGATCTCGCGTCCCATGGCGTTGCCGGCGTAGGCGAAGCCGTTGCGCGTAGGGGTGAGCGTGCAGCGCACGCTGTGGGTGCCTTCGCCGATCACCACTTCGATAGCCTCGGCCCGCTTGCTGAACACCGTGACTTCGACTTCCTGGTGCGTGCTGGTGAGGCGCACCTTGATCTTCTCGATTTGCATGGCGATCTCTGGCCCGGAGGAT
The DNA here is from genome assembly GCA_036506355.1 of Burkholderiales bacterium. Lineage (GTDB taxonomy): Bacteria > Pseudomonadota > Gammaproteobacteria > Burkholderiales > SG8-39 > SCGC-AG-212-J23. The sequence continues at coordinate 163 of DASXRW010000460.1, read as the reverse complement.
ACGCCGGCCAGGTCTTTGCCGCTTCGGACGAAACTTTAGGCGGCGAGGCGCGCCTTGAGCATCGGCGCGACGATGTCGGCGGCGTTGGGCGCGGCGAAGAGGTCGCCCTGGCAGACGCGGCAGCCGGCCTCGGCGAGGAACTCGCGCTGCGCGTGGCTCTCGA
>DASXRW010000459.1:0-5957 GCA_036506355.1 Burkholderiales bacterium | reverse complement strand
ATCCAGTCGACCTCCGCCGTGTCGCCCGAGTGGTACGCCCGCGGCTTGCGATTGGGCTCGCCCGAGCAGCCGCGCCAGTGCGGGATCGCCACGCGCCAGCCCGCGGCCGGCAGCGCGCGCGCGAGCAGCCGCGCATAGTGGCTGTCCGAGCAGCCCTCGAGGCCGTGGAACAGCACTACGAGCCGCGCCGCCTGCGCGTCGCCGGCGAAATCGACGTCGATGAAGTCGCCGTCGGGCGTCTCCCAGCGCTCGCGCGCGTACCGCACAGGCGGCGGCCGCAGCAGCACCGCGGCGATCGTCTGCAGGTGTCCGATCAATGCAGGAGCTTGGGCGGCGCCTCGCGCGGCGCGGGCTGCGTGGCCGCCGGCGCGGGCGAGGCGTGGTGCACGATCATGCGCCAGCCCGCCGCTGTGCGCAGGTACACGTTGGTCGCCACGACCGGCACGGGGACCGCATCGGCGCGCGTCTGCCCTGGGATGGTGAAGTTCTCGTGCACGCTGTGCACCGCCAGCATCATGCCGCTGATCGCCACCTGGTTCGTGATAATTACGCGTGCGTGCGGGCCGCCCGAGAAGATGCGCGCCCAGCTCTCGCGGATCTGGTCCTGCCCGGTGAGCCGTGGCCCCGCGGGATGCACGCAGACGATGTCCTCGTCCTCGGCCCACACCGCCATCATGCCCTCGAGATCGCAGCGCTCGAGCGCCTCGTAGAACGCGTTCTCCGCGTCCTGCGCTGTGGGAAAGATGCGGCCGCTCACAGCTGCGCCGCCTCCGCGAGGACCATGTCGACGCTGAGCTCGCGCATGCAGCGGAAATGGCCGAGCGGGCATTCGCGCTGGAAGCAGGGGCTGCATTCCGGCTTGAGCCAGAGCACGCGCGTCTTCGTGGAACCTGCGGCGGACTGCGGCGGGGTCTTCTCCGGGCTCGACGAGCCGAAGAGCGCGACCAGCGGCCGGCCGAGCGCGGCGGCGACGTGCATCAGGCCCGAATCGTTGCTCACCACCAGCTCGGCACCGGCGGTCAGCTCGATCGCCTCGTCGAGCGTGGTCTTGCCCACCAGGTTCTTGCCGCCCACGCCGGCCGCCGCGGCGGCATCATTGGCCGAGCCGAGCAGCACCACCGGCAAATCGAGCCGCGAAGCCAGCTCGGCGAAGTAGGGCCAGCGCTTCGCCGGGCCGTATTCGGCGCCGGGGCATAGCACGGCGTAGCGTCCTTCGATGCCGAAGCGCGCGCGCGTCGCCGCGGCATGCGCGGCATCGACCCGCAAGCGGGCTTCGGGCAGCGGCTGGCGCGGCTCGGTGTCCGGCGCTTCGGCAAGGCGCGCATAGTGCCGGCGCATCGCCTTGTCGGGCTTGCGGTAGAGCCGGTTGAGGAGGCCATAGCGCGATTCGCCGACGTAGCCGCTACGCAGCGGGATGTCGGCAAAGAAAGGTACCAGCGCGGCTTTCCAGCTGTTCGGCAGCACGATCGCCTGCCGGTAGCCGCGCGCGCGCAGCGCGCGCCCGAGCTTCCAGCGCTTCGCGAACTGCAGCCGGCCGTGGCGAAAGGGCACGGTGATGACCTCGTCGACTTCCGGCATGCGGCGCGCGACCGGCGCGACCCATTCGGGCGCGAGCACGTCAAGCTGCACGCCGGGGCGTTGCTCGCGCAGGCGCGCGAGCAGCGGCTGCGCCATCAGCGCATCGCCGATCCAGTTGGGTGCGACGACCAGGATCCGTGGCACGGATCCTCAGTGTCCCTTGACGGGCGCCCCTTTGTAAACGTAGAGCGTGCCGCAGTAGGGACAGCGCGACTCGCCTTCCTTCGCGACGTCGAGGAATACGCGGGGATGGCGCGACCACAGCGGCGATCCCGGCATCGGGCAATGCAGCGGCAGCTGCTTCTCGGTGATCTCGACCTGCTTGGCGGTGTCGGTGCTCATTTGCCCTTGGCCTTCACCGGCGTGAGCCAGTGGCGGCGCTTGCGGTCCTTGCCGGTGACGACGTCGAAGAACGCTTTCTGGATCGCCTTGGTGACCGGGCCGGCTTTTCCGGCGCCGATCTGCCGGCCGTCGAGCTCGCGGATCGGCGTCACTTCGGCCGCGGTGCCGGTAAAGAAGGCTTCGTCGGCGATGTAGACGTCGTCGCGCGTCAGCCGCTTCGCCCGCACTTCGTAGACGAGCTCGGTGGCGAGCTCGATCACCGAGGTGCGCGTGATGCCGGTGAGCGCCGAGGTGAGTTCCGGCTCCCACAGTTTTCCATCCTTGACCAAAAAGATGTTCTCGCCGGCACCCTCGGCGACGAAGCCGTCGACATCGAGCAGCAGCCCCTCGTCGTAGCCGTGCTGCGTCGCCTCGAGCGTCGCGAGCACCGAGTTGGGATAGGTGCCGGACATCTTGGCGCGCGCCATGGTCACGTTGACGTGGTGGCGGGCATAGGAGGCGGTCTTCACGCGGATGCCCTTCGACAGCGCCTCGGGACCGAGATAGGCGCCCCACGGCCAGGCGGCGATCGCCACATGCACCTTGGCGCCGATCGGCGAGACGCCCATCTTCTCCGAGCCGTAAAAGGCGATCGGGCGGATGTAGCAGGCCTCGTGCCGATTCGCCCGCACCACTTCGAGCTGCGCCTGCAGCAGCCGCTCGCGGGTGAAGGGGATCTTCATCATGTAGATGTGCGCCGAGGCGAACAGGCGATCGGTATGCTCCTTCAGGCGGAAGATCGCGGTGCCGAGCGTCGTCTTGTAGGCGCGCACGCCCTCGAACACCGCGAGGCCGTAGTGCAGCGAGTGCGTCAGCACGTGGGTGGTGGCCGAGCGCCACGGCACCAGTTTTCCGTCGTACCAGATCCAGCCGTCGCGCTCGGCCATCGACACCGGTGCGCGCGGCGCTTTCTTTCCTTGCGCCATCGAGACTCCCTGCGTGGAGCGTCGCATTCTAGCGGCCGCGGCATCGAGCGCAATCATTTAAATGGTTAACAAATCCGTTAACATTAGGGCGATGGATGTGGACCGGGTCTTCGATGCGCTCGCCTCGCCCGCGCGGCGGCAGATGCTGCGACACCTGTCGCCGGGCGAGATGACCACCACCGAGCTTGCGGCGCGCTTCGCCATGAGCACGCCGGCGGTGTCGCGCCACCTCTCGGTGCTGGAGAACGCCGGCCTCGTGGCGAGCCGGCGCGACGGGCAGCGCGTGCTCTACGGCCTGGTGCGCGATACCGTGATCGAGGCGCTCAGCGGCTTCGCCGCGGAGCTTGCCATGGGCGCCCGCGCCGAAGCCGGTCGCGCGAAGAAGCAGCGCGAAGCGATCTAGCCGCCGCGCGGGCACTCAAATTGCTGGTTTAGCCAGCGACATGAGACCGACGCGCTCGAAGACCTGGTTCACGCGCTTCACCAAGTGGACGGCGAAGGCCAGCGGCAAACCGCTCGCCTTCACGGTCGCGGTGTTCGTGATCGCGGCATGGGCGATCACGGGCCCGATCTTCGGCTTCAGCGACACCTGGCAGCTCATCATCAATACCGCCACCACGGTGATCACGTTCCTGATGGTGTTCCTCATCCAGAGCACGCAGAACCGCGACTCCGAGGCGATCCAGGTGAAGCTCGACGAGCTGATCCGCCTCGCGAAGGGCGGCCACAACGTGCTGCTCGACCTCGAGGAGCTCGAGGAGGAAGAGCTCGACCGCATCCGCGAGAGCTATTGCAGGATCGCCGAGGAAGCGCGGGAAAGACTCAGGCGCGGGCTGGGCGATACGGACGTGCCCGAAGTCAGGCGCGAATTGGAGCAGGTCAAGAAGCGGCTGTAGGCGGCAGCGCGGTCTCCCAGAGCAGCCTCACTGCATCGACGTGATGCGCCACCTGGTCGCGCGGCACGCGCGCGTACTGGGCGCCGTTCAGTCGCAGCGCGTGCTGCAGCCGCCGGAATTCGCGGTAGGCCTCGCGGCAGCGCTCGGCGAGCGCGTCGTCGATCAGGCCGTGCGCCGCCGCCATCTTGAGGAGCGCGATGTTGCCGAGATTGCCCGTGAGGTCGCGGTGCCGGTGCGCGTTGGCGAGCACGAGAAACTGCACGGCGAACTCGATATCGATCATGCCGCCGCGATCGTGCTTGAGGTCGAAGAGACCGCTCGCGTTCGGGTGCGCGGCGTGCAGCTTCTCGCGCATGGCGGCGATCTCTGCGGCTAACTGTTTTGGATCGCGCTGGCGGGTGAGGATCCGGGTGCGGATGCCCTCGAAGGCTTCGCCGATCGCGCGGTCTCCGGCGCAGTGGCGCGCGCGAGTCAGGGCCTGGTGCTCCCAGACCCAGGCGCTCCCCTCCTGGTATTGCTCGAAGCCGGCGAGCGAGGAAACCAGCAGGCCCGAGGCGCCGCTCGGACGCAGCTCGAGATCGGTCTCGAACAGCACGCCGGAGGTGGTGCGGCTGGTGAGCCAGGTGTTGACGCGCTGCGCGAGGCGCGCGTAGACCTCGCCCGCCTGCTCGTGCGCGTCGTCGTAGAGGAAGATGATGTCGAGGTCGGAGGCGTAGCCGAGCTCCTTGCCGCCGAGCTTGCCGTAGGCGATGACGGCAAAGCGCGGCGCGCCGGGGCGATGCTGGCGCGGCAGGTCGGCCCAGGCGCATTCGATCGTCAGCTCGAGCACGAGATCGGCGGCCGCCGAGAGATGGTCGGCCAGCCGCTCGACCGTGAGAAGCCCCGCGAGGTCCTGCGCGAGGAGGCGAAACACCTGCGCCTGGTGCGCCTCGCGCAGCAGGTTCATGCGCCGCTCGGTGTCGCCGGCGGCCTGCGCCAGGCGCGCGCGCAGCGCGTCCGCAAAACCCGCGAGGTCGGGCGGCGCGTAGAGGAGGCGATCGTCGAGCAGCTCGTCGAGCAGCAGCGGATGGCGCGTGATGAACTCGGCGGCCCAGCTCGAGGAGCCGATGATCCGCGCCACGCGCTCGAGCGCGTCCGGATGCTCGGCGAGGAGCGCGAGATACGCGGCGCGGCTGGCGATCGCCTCGAGCAGCGCGATGCCGCGCGCGAGCGTCGCGTCGGGGTCGGGCGTGCGCGCCGCGGCCCGCGCGAGCGCCGGCACGACCCGATCCAGCCGGCGGCGCGAATCGTCGGGCAGCGCGGCGTAGCGCTGGCTCGCGCGCAACGCCGCGAGCTGCGGATGATCGGGCCACTCGGCGTCGCCGGGAGCGCTGCGCTCGGCAAAGATGTTGCCGAAGTGGTACGCGACAGCGGCGCGGTGCCGCGCGAGCTCGGCCGAGAATGCCGGCCAGTCGGCAAAGCGCATCATGCGCGCGACGCGGACGCGGTCTTCGGCGTCTTCCGGCAGGTCGTGGCGCTGCGCATCATCGAGGTACTGCAGGCAGTGCTCGACACGGCGCAGGAATACATAGGCCTCGGCGAGCTCGCTCGCTGCGGCCTGCGGCAGCTGGTTCCGTTCCGCCAATAGCTCGAGCACTGGGAGTGTCGGTCGCGCCGTCAGCGCCGGGTCGCGCCCGCCGCGCACCAGCTGCAGCGCCTGCGCGACGAATTCGACCTCGCGGATGCTGCCCGGTCCGAGCTTCACGTGCTCGGCAAGCTCGCGCCGCTCGACGTCGCGCCGCACTTCCGAGTGCAGGCGGCGCATCGCGTCCAGCGTGGCGTAGTCGAGATACTTGCGATAGACGAATGGCCGCACGATTTCAGCCAGTTCGCCGTGCTGCGCGCCAGTCAGCGCCCGCGCCTTGATCCAGGCATAGCGCTCCCACTCGCGGCCCTGGGTGACGAAGTAGGACTCGAGGAATTCGTAGCTGCAGACGAGCGGCCCCGAGTCACCATAGGGCCGCAGCCGCAGGTCGACGCGGAACACGAAGCCGTCCTCGGTCACGTCTGCGAGCAGGCGCACGAAGCGCCGGGCGGGGGCCTCGAGCCGCTGGGCGCCATGGGCATCCGGGTGCAGCAGCACGAGGTCGACGTCCGAAGAAACGTTGAGCTCGCGGCCGCCGAGCTTGCCCATGCC
>DASXRW010000458.1:0-4969 GCA_036506355.1 Burkholderiales bacterium | reverse complement strand
GGAATCAGCGAGTAGCCGCGCTGCTCGACCTTGCCGATGAGGCGCCGGATTTCCTCCGCGTGCATCAGGAGCTTGCGCGTGCGCGTCGGGTCCGGGACGTAGTGCGTCGACACCGTGGGGAGAGGGCTGACGTGCGCACCGATCAGGTAGAGCTCCGCGCCGCGCACCATGACGTAGGCCTCGGCGATCTGCGCGCGCCCGGCGCGGATCGCCTTCACTTCCCAGCCCTGCAGCGCGAGCCCCGCCTCGTAGCGCTCCTCGATGAAATAATCGTGGGACGCCTTGCGGTTGTCGACTATGGACATGAAGAATTTTAGTGCATGAAAGAGATCGCCCGATCGGCGATCGTCGAGCACTCCGCCGCGCAGATGTACGCGCTGGTCGACGACATCGGGGCGTATCCGCGGTTCTTGCCGTGGTGCCTGGAGGCACGCGCCGAGCCGCTCGGCGACAAGAAGCGCGCCACGCTCATCGTCGGCCTGCGCGGCATCCGCCAGTCGTTCACGACGCTGAACGACAACCGGCCCGCCGAGACCATCGACATGCGCCTCGTGGTGGGCCCCTTCAAGCATTTTTCCGCAGCGTGGCGCTTCGCGCCGCTCTCCGAGCGCGCCTGCGAGATCGCGTTCTGCGTGCGCTACGAGTTCGCGAGCCGCGCGCTCGGCAAGCTGCTCGAGCCGCTGTTCGACGAGATTGCCGACACGATGGTCGACGCGTTCAAGCGCCGCGCGGACGAACTGCATGGCCACGATCCGCGTTGAAGTGATTTACGCGCGGCGCGACGGCGTCGACAGCGTGAGGCTGCAGCTTCCCGCAGGAGCGCGGGTGCGCGATGCGCTGAGCGCGTCGGGCATCGATGCAGATGCGAGCGCGGTCGGGGTGTTCGGCAAGCGCGCGCGGCCGGATACGCCGCTGGCCGACGGCGATCGCGTGGAGATTTACCGGCCGCTCGCGCTCGACCCGAAGGAGCGGCGCCGGCAGCGCGCGCGCAAGCGGGTCAAGAACCGCACCACTCGCTGACCGCCTTCTGCGCGCGCTCGGCCTCCCGCGCTCGCTGGCCGTCCTCGAGGAAAGCTCGCTCGCCGGCGGCATTCAGGGTCGCGATCCGTTGGCCCCCTTGGAGCTGCCGCAAATTGGCCTGCGCTTGCTCGCAATTCTGCCGCTTGGCCTCGGCTGCCGCGCGTTCTTTAGCCGCCTTCTCTTCCTGCTGCTCGCGCTCCTGCTGGCGCTTGCGGAACGCGGCTTCCGGCGTCAGCGCCTTGTCCTTCGACGCTGCATCCTTGGCCGGCGGGGCGGGCGCCTGGGCCGCCGCGGGCTGCTTGAGCCGGGTCGCCTTCACACCGGCCGGAGGCGTGTCGCCGTAGCGAACCTTGCCGTCGTCATCGACCCACTTGTATTGCTGAGCTGCGGCCGCTGCCGTGAAGACGAGCGCCGCCAGGAGCACCATGAGCTTGTTCATGACCAAGTCAACGCTCGAGCCGGCGCGGCGATGACAATGCCTGCGCTTCGCGCGGGATTGGCCGATGGGCACTCGCGTATAATGCTGCTTTGCGAGAGAGCGATTCCATGCGGGTGATCCAGAAGGCGCTGACCTTCGACGATGTCCTCCTCCTGCCCGCCCACTCGCGCATTCTGCCCCGCGACGCTTCACTGAAAACCCGCCTGACCCGCAAGCTCGAGCTGAATATTCCGCTCGTCTCCGCGGCCATGGACACCGTAACCGAGGCGCGCCTGGCGATCGCCATCGCGCAGGAAGGCGGCATCGGCATCGTCCACAAGAACCTGACGCCGCAAGGCCAGGCGGCCGAGGTGGCGAAGGTCAAGCGCTTTGAGTCGGGCGTGCTGCGCGATCCGATGACGATCCCGCCCGAGATGACCGTGCGGCAGGTGATGGAGCTGCAGCGGAGCCACAAGATTTCAGGCTTCCCGGTGGTGAAGAACGGCGGCAAGGTGGTGGGCATCGTCACCAACCGCGACCTGCGTTTCGAGACCGAGCTCGACCAGCCGGTAAAGAACATCATGACGCCGCAGAAGAAGCTCATCACCGTGCGCGAAGGCGCCACGCGCGAGGAAGCGATGAAGCTCATGCACCAGCACCGCCTGGAGCGCGTGCTGGTGATCGATAGCGAGTTCCACCTCAAGGGCCTCGTCACCGTGAAGGACATCCTCAAGGAAAGCGAGCATCCGAACGCCTGCAAGGACGCGCACGGCAAGCTGCGCGTCGGCGCGGCGGTCGGCGTGGGCGAGGGCACCGATGAGCGCGTTGCCGCGCTGGTCGAAGCCGGCGCCGACGTCCTGGTGGTCGACACCGCGCACGGCCATGCGCAGGGCGTGCTCGACCGCGTGAAATGGATCAAGACCCGCTACCCGCAGATGCAGGTGGTGGGCGGCAACGTCGGCACGGGCGACGGCGCCCGCGCGCTGGTCGACCATGGCGCCGACGGCGTCAAAGTGGGCATCGGGCCCGGCTCGATCTGCACCACGCGCATCGTGGCCGGGGTGGGCGTGCCGCAGATCACCGCCATCCAGAACGTCGCCGAGGCGCTCTCCAAGTCGGACGTGCCGCTGATCGCCGATGGCGGCGTGCGCTACTCGGGCGATGTCGCCAAGGCGCTCGCGGCCGGCGCCCACGTCGTCATGCTCGGCTCGCTCTTCGCCGGCACCGAGGAATCGCCGGGCGAAATCGAGCTCTTCCAGGGCCGCTCCTACAAGTCCTACCGCGGCATGGGCTCGCTCGGTGCGATGCAGAAAGGCGCCGCAGACCGCTACTTCCAGGATTCCGACATGAACGTCGACAAGCTGGTCCCGGAAGGCGTCGAAGGCCGCGTGCCTTACAAGGGCAGCGCCGTCTCGGTCATCCAGCAGCTGACCGGCGGCCTGCGGGCCAGCATGGGCTACACCGGCAACGCCACCATCGAAGAGCTGCGCACGCGCAGCCAGTTCGTGGAGATCACCGCCGCCGGCGTCCGCGAATCGCACGTGCACGACGTCCAGATCGTCAAGGAGGCGCCGAATTACCGGGTCGAGTAGCCGTCAGAAAATACTGATCCTCGACTTCGGCGCGCAGTACACGCAGCTCATCGCCCGCCGGGTCCGCGAAGCCAAGGTTTACTGCGAGATCCACCCCTGCGACGTAGCAGACGCCTTCGTGCGCGAGTTCGGCGCGAGCGGCGTGATCCTGTCGGGCAGCCACATGTCCGCCTACGAGGAGTCGACCGCGCGGGCGCCGCAGGCGGTGTTCCAGCTCGGCGTCCCGGTCCTCGGCATCTGCTATGGCATGCAGACCATGGCGCAGCAGCTCGGCGGACGCGTCGAGGCCGGGAAGGTGCGCGAATTCGGTTATGCAGAAGTCCGCGCGCGGGGCCACACCAAGCTGCTCGACGGTATCGAGGATTTCCGCACGCCGGAAGGTCACGGCATGCTGAAAGTCTGGATGAGCCACGGCGACAAGGTCGTCGCGCTGCCCTCGGGCTTCAAGCTCATGGCTTCTACCGACGCCTGCCCGATCGCCGGCATGGCTGACGAGTCGCGCCGCTTCTATGCCGTGCAGTTCCACCCGGAAGTCACGCACACGCGCCAGGGCGCAAAGATTCTCACGCGCTTCGTGCGCGAGATCTGCGATTGCCGCGGCGACTGGAACATGCCGGACTACGTCACCGAGGCCGTGCGCCGCATCAAGGACCAGGTCGGCCGCGAGGAGGTGATCCTCGGCCTTTCCGGCGGCGTCGATTCCTCGGTCGCCGCGGCGCTCATCCACCGTGCCATCGGCGAGCAGCTCACCTGCGTCTTCGTCGACCACGGCCTCTTGCGCCTGAACGAGGCGGCGCAGGTGATGGACACCTTCGCGAAGCACATGCACGTGAAGGTCATCCACGTCGACGCCTCTGCCGATTTCTTGCAGGCATTGAAAGGCGTCGCGGACCCCGAGCAGAAGCGCAAGATCATCGGCAAGCATTTCGTGGACGTTTTTCAGCACGAAGCGTCCAAGGTCAAGAACGCCCGATGGCTGGCGCAGGGCACGATCTACCCCGACGTCATCGAGTCGGCCGGCGCGAAAACCAAGAAGGCGATGACCATCAAGTCGCACCACAATGTCGGCGGGCTGCCCGAGACGCTGCACCTCAAGCTGCTGGAGCCGCTGCGCGAGCTCTTCAAGGACGAAGTCAGGGAGCTGGGCCTCGCGCTCGGTCTGCCGCGCGAGATGGTTTTCCGCCATCCATTCCCCGGCCCCGGCCTCGGGGTGCGCATCCTCGGTGCGATCGAAAAGAACTACGTCGAGCTGCTGCAGCGGGCGGACGCGATCTTCATCGACGAGCTGCGCGCGAGCGGTTGGTACGACAAGACGGCGCAAGCGTTCGCCGTGTTTCTGCCGGTGCGCTCCGTCGGCGTCATGGGCGACGGCCGCACCTACGAGAACGTGGTGGCGCTGCGCGCGGTGCAGACCACCGACTTCATGACTGCCGAGTGGGCGCCGCTGCCGCACGAGTTGCTAGCGAAGATTTCCAATCGCATCATCAACGAGGTGCGCGGCATCAACCGCGTGACCTACGACATCTCGTCCAAGCCGCCGGCCACCATCGAATGGGAATAGAAAATCTCGGGACGCTGCTTGCCGTAGCCGCCGAGCGGTTTTCCGCGCGCCCGGCGATCGAGGGGATGCGCTTCTCCGAGCTTCTCGAGGCCGCGCACCAGGTGCGCAACGCACTCGCGGCGGCCGGGCTGCGCGCCGACGAGCCTGTGCATGTGCGCGTTTCCAACCATCCCGATGATTTCGCCGCGTACCTCGGCGTGTGGCTCGCCGGCGGCGTCGTCGTGCCGGTCCACCGCAGCACGCCACAAGGCGCTGCCGCCCATGTACTCGCCAAGACGCGGGCGCGCTTCGAATGGGACCGCGCCCTTAAGCAGCACGGGCAAGACGCGCCGCCGTCCCGGCCCATACTGCAGGGCGCGGCGCTTATCGTCTTCACCT
>DASXRW010000457.1:0-8795 GCA_036506355.1 Burkholderiales bacterium | reverse complement strand
CATGCGAGAGGAAGACATCATGGGCATAGTGGAAGGACAACAATGACCACCAAAGACGTACGGTTCCACGAAGACGCAAGAACGCGGATGGTGCGCGGGCTGAACATCCTCGCCGACGCGGTGAAGATCACGCTCGGCCCGCGGGGCCGCAACGTGGTGCTCGAGCGCTCCTGGGGGGCGCCGACCATCACCAAGGACGGCGTGTCGGTGGCGAAGGAGATCGAGCTCAAGGACAAGTTCGAGAACATGGGCGCGCAGATGGTGAAGGAGGTCGCTTCCAAGACATCGGATGTGGCCGGCGACGGCACCACGACTGCGACGGTGCTCGCCCAGGCGATCGTGCGCGAGGGGATGAAATACGTCGCCTCGGGCATGAACCCGATGGATCTGAAGCGCGGCATCGACCACGCAGTGGCGACGGTGGTCGAGGAGCTGAAGAAGATCTCCCGGCCCTGCACCTCGTCGAAGGAAGTGGCGCAGGTCGGCTCGATCTCGGCCAACCTCGACAACGAGGTCGGCCGGATCATCGCCGACGCGATGGAGAAGGTCGGCAAGGAAGGCGTGATCACGGTCGAGGACGGCAAGTCGCTCGAGACCGAGCTGGAGCTCGTCGAGGGCATGCAGTTCGACCGCGGCTATCTCTCGCCGTACTTCATCAACAACGCCGAGAAGCAGAGCGCGCTGCTGGAAGACGCCTATGTGCTCCTCTGCGACAAGAAGATCAGCACGATCCGCGACATGCTGCCGCTGCTCGAGCAGGTCGCCAAGGCTGGCAAGCCCCTGCTCATCATCGCCGAAGAAGTCGAGGGCGAGGCGCTGGCGACGCTGGTGGTCAACAACCTGCGCGGCATTCTCAAGACACTTGCGGTCAAGGCGCCGGGATTCGGCGATCGCAGAAAGGCGATGCTGGACGATATCGCGGTGCTGACCGGCGGCACGGTGATCAGCGAGGAGCTCGGCCTGTCGCTCGAAAAAGTGACGCTCAAGGACCTCGGCCGCGTGAAGAAGGTCGAGGCCACCAAGGAGAACACCACCCTCATCGACGGCGCCGGCGAGAAGAAAGCCATCGAGTCGCGCGTCAAGCAGATCCGCCTGCAGATCGAGGAGGCGACGAGCGACTACGACAAGGAAAAGCTGCAGGAACGCCTGGCGAAGCTCGCCGGCGGCGTGGCGCTCGTCAAGGTGGGTGCCGCGACCGAGGTCGAGATGAAGGAGAAGAAGGCGCGCGTCGAGGATGCGCTGCACGCGACGCGCGCGGCGGTCGAGGAAGGCATTGTCGCGGGCGGCGGCGTCGCCTACCTGCGCGCGCGCTCGAGGCTGCAGGCGCTCAAGGGCGCGAACCACGACCAGGAGGCGGGCATCAAGATCGTGCTGCGCGCGCTGGAAGAGCCGCTACGGCAGATCGTCGCCAACAGCGGCGCCGAGCCTTCGGTGGTGCTCAACAAGGTGCTCGAGGGCACGGACAACTACGGCTACAACGCGCAGACCGCCGAGTTCGGCGACCTGGTGCAGATGGGCGTGATCGATCCCACCAAGGTGGTGCGCTTCGCGCTGCAGAACGCGGCTTCGGTCGCTGGCCTGGTGCTCACGACCGCGGCGATGGTGGCCGAGCGGGTCGAGGAGAAAACCAATGGCGCCCCGCCGGGCATGGGCGGCATGGGCGGCATGGGCGGAATGGAGATGTAATGCTGCCTTCGCTGCTGTCGGGCGCGTTCGACCTGCCGTGGTGGGGTTACGTCTTGGTTGCGGTGGGCTTGACCCAGGTCACGATCGCCGCGGTCACGCTGTACCTGCACCGCAACCAGACACACCGGGCGATCGACCTGCACCCGGCGGTGAGCCATTTTTTCCGGCTGTGGCTCTGGCTGACCACCGGCATGCGCACGCGCGAATGGGTCGCGGTGCATCGCAAGCACCACGCCAAGTGCGAGACCGCGGAGGACCCGCACAGCCCGCAGATCCTCGGCATCAACCGCGTGCTGTGGGGCGGCGTGTTCCTGTATGTCAAGACCGCGGCGGACGCCGTTACCGTCGCGCGCTACGGCCAGGGCACGCCCGACGACTGGCTCGAGCGCAACGTCTACTCCAGATACGTGCTCTTCGGATTGACGCTGACCGGCGTGGCCGACGTGCTGCTGTTCGGCATCGTTCCCGGCGCGCTGATCTTCATCACGCAGATCGCGTGGATCCCCTTCTGGGCCGCCGGCGTGATCAACGGCGTCGGCCATTACGCGGGCTACCGCAACTGGTCGACCGAGGACGCCAGCACCAACATCGTGCCGCTCGGCATCCTGATCGGCGGCGAGGAGCTGCACAACAACCACCACGCGTACACGACCTCCGCGCGCTTCTCGAACCATTGGTACGAATTCGACCTCGGCTGGATGTACATCCGCCTGCTGCAGGCCGCGGGGCTTGCGAGCGTCAGGCACCTGCCGCCGGTGCCGCGCTTCTCGGCTGCCGGGCCGGCGCCGGACCTGCGGACGCTGCGCGCGGTGATCGCGAACCGCCATCACGTGCTGGCGAGTTATGCCAAGGCGCTCGAGCGCCTCGGCGTCCTGGAGCAGGAAGCCTGGCGCACCATGCAGGCGATGCGCCGCGAGCTGGCCGCGCTCTGGGCGCGCTCGATGGCCTCGAGCGAGCACCTCGTGCTGCAGCTCCAGGACTGGTGCCGGCGCGCCGAAGCGAGCGGCATCGCGCCCCTGGTCGCGTTTTCCCGGCGCCTGCGCACCTATAGCTGAGGCGCGAGCTCAGTCGTTCTGGACGTTGGGAAAGGCGAAGCCGAACGTGGTCACGCAGACCACGACCTTCGCCACGAACACGGCCTTCTGAGTGCGGGTCATGTCGGCGAATTTCTTGCCGTGTGACACCTCGACCACCTTATCGAACTTGGTTTGCATCGTGAGCTCCTTGTAACGGTATCGCGGCGAGCTCGGCATCGAGCTCGCGGTCGCTGACCGATTCGAGGCGTTGCGCTTCGCGCAGCGCTTCTCCGTAGAGGCCGCGGCCGATCTCGTTGCTGGCCGAGGTCCACCATGCCGAGTCCTTGTTCTTCCATTCCTCCAGGCCGCTCAGGCTGAAGCGCGCATCCAGGATCCGCCGGATTTCGAGCGCGCGCGGGCGAATGCTGCTCAAGGGGATGGCGCGGGACATGCTGATTGCAAGCTGAGCCGTTCGCGATGCCCCGTCTGTGCGAAGGCGAACATACGCCGTTCGCCGGGGCGCGCATCATCGCGGGATGAGACTACCTACCCTGATCCTGCTCGCAGCCTCGCTCGCATGGCTTTCGCCCGCGCTCGCCCAGTCCTCCGGTCCCGGCGCTGCGCCGAACCGAGCTCAAGCCGAGCGCAACGCCGTCGAGCTCAAGCAGGGCATGACACCCGACGAGGTGCAGCAACTCCTTGGCAAGCCGCGCCGCACGGCGCTGCGCAGCAATGGCGGCTCGACGAGCGCGCCATCGCAGGGGAGCTTGCAGTGGACCTACGTCTGGACCGGCCCCGCCTCGTCGTCATCCTCGGAGCGCAGCCTCCACATCGACTTCGCCGCCAAGGCGGCGGACCAGTGGAGCGTCAACGGCTGGGGCTGGACGAACTACTGAACGGTCGCGCCGGGCGCGCGCAGCAGCCGGTCGTATTCCCGCTTCACCACCGCGTAGCACTCGCACACGCGTTGCTCTAGCTTGTCGCGGTCGACGACCGTGATCTTGCCGCGGCTGTATTCGATCAGCCCCGCCTCCTGCAGCTTGCCGGCGGCCTCGGTGACGCCCTCGCGGCGCACGCCGAGCATGTTGGCGATCAGCTCCTGGGTCATCACCAGCTGGTTGCCCGGCAGCCGGTCGAGGGTGAGGAGCAGCCAGCGGCAAAGCTGCTGGTCGACCGAGTGGTGGCGGTTGCATACCGCGGTCTGCGTCATCTGCGTGATCAGCGCCTGCGTGTAGCGCAGCAGCAAGTGCTGCAGCGCGCCGCCGCGCTCGAACTCTTTCTTCAGCACCGAGGCCCTCAGGCGGTAGCCGTGGCCCGCGCTCTGCACCACCGCGCGGCTCGGCGTGGTCTCACCGCCCATGAAGAGCGCGATGCCCACCAGGCCGTCGTTGCCGGTCACCGCGATCTCGGCGGTGGCGCCGTCGGCGAGCACGTAGAGCAGCGAGACGATGCTGCTCGTCGGGAAGTACACGAAGCCCTGCGGGCCGCCCGATTCGTACACCGCCTCGCCGAGCGGCATCGCCACGCTCTCGAGCGACGGCAGCAGGGCCTGATAGTCGCTGGAGGGCATTGCCGCGAGCAGCAGGTTTTCCTTCGGCGAATCGGCTGCGACGGAAGCGCTTCTTCCCATCGCTCCATGGTACTCCCTTTGTGCGCCACCGTACCGAATAAAGCTATGTGTGCCACCACGCAGACGCCGCGTCTGCCAGCACCGACACTGCACGCGTGCCACTCGACTAATTTGCCGAGACACAGCAAGGGATGTCATCGGAAAGAACACCATGAGACTCACCTTTACCAAGACACAAGCCGCCCTCGCCTGCGCAGTCGCGCTCGGCGCCTTTTCCGCCAATGTCGGCGCCCAGCAGGATGTCAACGAGCACATGATCGTCAGCAGCTCGAGCGGCCAGCCCGCGATGAGCGGCTTCGGCCTTTGCGTGCACAGCGGCTTCGGCTCGCCGTCCGCCACTCGCGACGTCACCGCCACCCACGACGTAAGAGTCGCGTTCGACACCGGCTCGACCCGCGACGTCCTCACGGATTACGATCTCCGCAAGGGCGACCGGGTGACGACGCTGTCGAACGGCAAGGTTGTCGGCTTCGAGCCGGCCCCGTTGTCGAGCGCCGGCTGCTATCCCGCCGTCGCGCTCGCGCCCGCCCCGGTCTACGTGGAGAAAACAATCCCGCCGGCGCCGGTCGTGATCGCAGCGGCCGCGCCCGTCGCGGTGTACGAAAAAGTCGTGTTCGACGTCAACGTGCTGTTCGACTCGAACAAGTACAGCCTGCTCCCGGCCGGCCGCGACAAGCTCGATGGCTTCGTCGGCAAGATCGGCGGGCTGGAAGCGCGCTCGATGCTGGCGATCGGCTATGCCGACCGCATGGGAACCGACGCCTCGAACCAGACCCTTTCCGAAAACCGCGTCAACACGGTCAAGGCCTACCTCGTGAGCCAGGGCGTCGCGTCGAACCGCGTCGACACCAGCGCGCGCGGCGAGCGCGAGCCGACTACGTGGCTCGCGGAATGCAAGGATGCCAACAACGCGAAGAACGTGGCCTGCATGCAGCCCGACCGCCACGTCTTCATCGAGATTTCCGGAGCCAGGCTCGTCAAGTAGCAACGAAGCGGGCTGCGATTGCGAACACCCCCGCGCAAGCGGGGGTTTTTTCTTAGCTGGGAGCGTCATGGCGAGAATCGTCAAGCGGCTGCGCAACGGGCCGTACGAAGTCATGGTCGACGGGCGGAACAAGGCCTTCTGCGGCTGCGGCCTCTCCGGCACGGCGCCCTTCTGCGATGGCACCCACAAGGTGACCAAGACCGAGGAGCCGGGCAAGCTCTACTGGTACGACTCCAGCCGCCAGCGCCACGCCGCCTCTGAAGTGCACGCTGAAATGTGCACCGAGCAGCAGCTCGAGAGCTGGTAGCTGTAGCCACTACGGTGCGTTGGCGTACGGACCGCGCGCCATACAAGGCACAGACTGCGCCAATGCAGTCTCCGCAACTCAACCGCACCATCCACCGAATCGAGATGTCATGAGGCAGATCGACGTCGAGACCTACAAGCGTGCCGTGCAGCTATCCGGCTTCGTGGGCACGCGCGCCGAGATGGATAGGGCAGTCGACCTCGGCAACGCAGTCAAGGGCGTGCGCTCGGTCGCGAACGACCTGCGCCTCAAGTCCGAATAAACCAAACCAGGGAGCATCACCTATGGAAACGCAAGCAAGAAAACCGTTACATCCGCTCGTGTGGGTCGCGGGCATCACCCTCATCGTGTTCTGCGGCGTAGGTGCCGCGGCCTTCATGGGCTGGATCGGCAGCCCCTTGGCCAAGCCCGCCGACTCGACCCCGATCAGCAAGGCGCGCCCCGCCGAGAGGCAGCACAGCCCGGCGAAGGTCCAGGTCGCGGCGGTCTGCCTCGAATGCGGCGTGGTGCAGTCGGTGCGTGAGGTCGACACCAAGGGCGCCGGAACCGGCGCCGGCGCAATCGGCGGTGCAGTGGTCGGCGGCGTGCTCGGCCACCAGGTCGGCGACGGCGATGACCGGAAGATCGGTGCGGTAGTCGGCGCGGTTGCCGGCGGCCTGCTGGGCAACGAGGTGGAGAAGCAGGTGAGGACCACCAAGAGCTTCGAGATCGCCGTGCGCTTCGACGACGGCTCGAACCGCGTGATCACCGAGGCCACCGCATCCCCGTGGCGCGTCGGCGACAAGGTGAAGGTCGTCAACGGCGTCATCCATAACAACTCCTGATCAAGGAAATCGACCATGAATCGCACTTTTGGAATTTTGATTGCAGCTTCGCTGCTGCTCGCGGCCGGCTGCGCGTCCACTGCGACGCGCGAAAGCACCGGCCAGTACATCGACGACACCAGCATCACGACGCGCGTGAAGAAGGCGATCTTCGACGAGCCTTCGCTCAAGGTGACGCAGATCACCGTCGAGACCTACAAGTCGGTGGTGCAGCTCGGCGGCTTCGTCGACTCCACGGCGCAGATCGGCACGGCGGGCTCGGTCGCCCGCGCGGTCGAGGGCGTCAGCTCGGTGAAGAACGACATCCGGCTCAAGTACTAAGGAGATGACCATGATGGATCGCGCACTGCAGGACTTCGGTCGCGCCAAGGGCAGGATGGCGGCCGATTTCAGGACCATGATCAACGACAGCGAGGACCTGCTGAAGGCCGCCGCCAGCGTCTCGGGCGAAGGCTTCGGCGCCGCGCGCAGCAAGTTCGAGGAGCGGGTGAAGAGCGCCAAGGCGATGCTCGCGGACGTTTCGCCGCCCGATTACATCCGCGGCAACCCGTGGACCGCGGTCGGCGTGGCGGTGGCAGCCGGCCTGCTGATCGGGTTTCTCGCCGCGAAGCGCTGAGGATGCAAATGGATCCGGCGAGCGACGAGGTCCTCGACCTGATCGGCGCCATCGCCATGCAGCGCCAGGCGATGGAGCAGGACGCGGGCGCCGCGCCGGCGCGCAACGAGGCGTTGCGCAAGCTGAACGCGCTGCTCGCGCGCGCCCGGCATTCGGCGGACATCTCCGCCGTGATGCTGGAGATCGCGAAGGTCAGGAACTCGCCGGACCCGTCAGCCGCGCGGGCGGGCTACTCGCGGCGCAACCAGCAGCTTGCGCTGCCGAACGCGTCGCGCAACTTTTCCCGCCACAAACGGGGCGAGCGGTGACCCGGGTTCTCGGCGTCGTTCTCGCGCTCGCCGCGCTTGCCGGCTGCGAGACCACCACCTCGGGCGGCGCGGTGGGCGCCGACCGCTCGCAGCTGATGCTCGTGTCCTCGGGCGAGCTCGACCAGATGGCGGCGCAAAGCTACGCCAAGCTGCTCGCCGATGCCGCACACGCCGGCACGCTCAACCGCGACGCCGCGATGCTCAAGCGCGTGCGCGCGGTGGCGAGCCGCATCGAGCCGCAGACCGCGGTGTTCCGCCGCGACGCCCCGGGCTGGAAGTGGGAGGTCAACGTGCTCGCCGGCAAGGAGCTCAATGCCTTCTGCATGCCCGGCGGCAAGATCGCCTTCTACGCGGGGCTGATCGACCAGCTGCATCTCACCGACAGCGAGATCGCGATCGTCATGGGCCACGAGATTTCGCACGCGCTGCGCGAGCACTCGCGTGAGCAGGTGTCGCAGGCGATGGCGGCGCAAGCCACGATCGGCATCGGCGCGGCGCTGCTCGGCCTCGGCCAGGGCTCGGCCGATCTCGCCGGCGCCGGCTACCAGAGCTTCGTCGCCACGAAGTTCAGCCGCACCGACGAAGCCGAAGCCGACCGCATGGGCCTCGAGCTCGCGGCGCGCGCCGGCTACGACCCGCATGCCGGCGTCACGCTGTGGCAGAAAATGATCGCCGCGAGCGGCGGCGCGCATCCGCCTGAGTTCCTGAGCAGCCATCCCGCCGAGGAAAGCCGCGTGCGCGAGATCGAAGCGCTGCTGCCGACGGTGATGCCGTTGTACCAAGCCGCACGTTTGTGACCGATACAACCCTTATAGACACTCCTCCGCGCTCGGGGCCGACCGGCGCAACCGGCAAGGCAGGCGCGACCGGCGCTGCGGGGAGGGCCGGCGCGGTTGGCGCAGCCGGCAAGGCTGGCGCCGTAGGTGCGGCTGGGATGGACGGCGCGGCCGGCATGGACGGTGCGGCGGGCAAGGCCGGCGCGGCCGGCGCAGTCGGAGCAGTGGGCGCAGCCGGTGTAGATGGCGCCGTTGGCGCGACTGGAATGGATGGCGCAGTTGGCGCAACCGGTGTCGATGGTGCCGCTGGCAAGGCTGGCTTGGATGGCGCGGTAGGTGCGGTTGGCGCGACGGGTGTCGCCGGCGTGGATGGCGCGGCCGGGAAAGTCGGCGCAGTTGGCGCCGCCGGTCACGATGGAGCAATTGGTGCGACTGGTGTCGCCGGCGTCGATGGCACCGCGGGCGCGGCCGGCGACTCGCGCATCAATCTGGCGTCGGGCGGCCTCGCGCTGCTCGCGCTGACCGCGGCCTTGTACCTGGCGCGCGGTTTCTTCGTGCCGCTCTTGATCGGAATCCTCGGGAGTTACGCGCTGCATCCGCTGGTCAACCGGCTGCAGTCGTGGCGCGTGCCGCGCAGCGTCGGCGCG
>DASXRW010000456.1:0-17507 GCA_036506355.1 Burkholderiales bacterium | reverse complement strand
TCGTGCCGCTCAAGCACGCCGGCCTCGCGCTCGCCATCGGCCTGGGCGCCTGCCTGAACGCGGCGCTCCTCTACCGCGGGCTGCGCGCCAACGGCACCTACACGCCGCAGCCCGGCTGGCCGGTGTTTGTGCTCAAGGTGGCCGCGGCCGTGGCATTCATGGCGATCGTGCTCTTCACCACCATGGGTGAGGCGGGCTGGTGGCTCATTGCGCCCTGGCAGCGGAAGCTCCCGGCGCTCCTCGGCCTGGTGCTGCTCGGCATGCTCGCCTACGGCGCGTGCCTCGCGCTCTTCGGCTTTCGCCCGCGCGATTTCTCGCGCCGCGGGGCGGCCTGATGGCGGTGCCGCTCGAGCCGTTCGCCCAGCTGCTCGCGCGCGAGGACACGCGCATCGACCTCGCGCAGGCCTGCCTGCTGATCGCGCAGGACGCCTATCCGGCGCTCGAGGTCGAGCGCTATCTCGGCGACATCGAGCGCATGGCGATGCGCCTGCGCGGCCGCATGCCGCAGACCCTCGCCGCGGAGGAGCGCGTTGCGGCGCTGAACGAGTTCCTGTTCGAGGACCTCGGCTACCGCGGCAATACCGAGGCGTACTACGACCCGCGCAACAGCTACCTGAACGAGGTGATGGACCGCAAGGTGGGCATTCCGATCTCGCTCGCGGTGCTCTACATGGCGGTGGGCCGCCGTGTCGGGCTGCCGCTCGAGGGCGTCTCCTTCCCAGGGCACTTCCTGGTGCGCCTGCGCCTGCGCGCCGGCGTGCTGGTGCTCGATCCGTTCGCCGCCGGTGCGCCGCAGTCGGAAGCGGAACTCCGCGAGCGGCTGCAGCGCGTGATTCCTCCCGGCATCACCGACAACGTACCGGTCTCCGAGCTGCCGCTCGACCAGTTCCTCGAGGCGGCCACCCATCGCCAGATCCTCGCGCGCCTGCTGCGCAACCTGAAAGCGATCTATCGCGAGACCGACAAGCCCGAGCGCCTGCTAGAGGTGCTCAATCGGATGCTGGTGGTGGCGCCGGATTCGAGCGCCGAGCTGCGCGACCGCGGCATCGTTTACCAGCGGCTCGAATGCTACCGCGCCGCCTTGAAGGATTTGTCAGATTACGTCGAGCGCGAGCCCGACGCGCCGGACTTCGACGACGTGCGCGTCCGGATGATGGAGCTTTCGGCGCTCTGCGCGCGCCTCAATTGACCTACAATCCGTCGCTCGAATTTCATCAACCCGAGGGAAAAGCATGCAACGCAGATCATTCCTGAAAAAGGCGGCCGCCGGCGTCGCCGCTGGCGCGGTCGCCGCGCCGGCTATCGCGCAGTCGCAACCGGCGATCCAGTGGCGCCTTGCCGCCAGCTGGCCGAAAAGCCTGGACACGCTGTACGGCGGACCCGACCTGGTCGCCAAGCGCGTCGCGGAAATCACCGACAACAAGTTCCAGATCCGGGTCTTTGCTGCGGGCGAGATCGTCCCGGCGCTGCAGGTGCTCGACGCGGTGCAGGCCGGCACCGTGGAGCTTGGCCACACCGCGCCGTACTACTACTTCGGCAAGGACCCTGCCTTCGCCTTCGGCACGGCGGTGTGCTTCGGCATGAACACGCGCCAGCAGAACGCCTGGTGGTATTTCGGCGGCGGACGCGAGGCGCTGGAGCCGCTGTTCAAGGAGTACGGCTGCCTGCCGATTCTCGCCGGCAACACCGGTTGCCAGATGGGCGGCTGGTGGCGCAAGGAAATCAAGACTGTCGCCGACATGAAGGGCGTGAAGATGCGCATCGGCGGCATGGCGGGGCTGATCCTGGCGAAGCTCGGCGTGGTGCCGCAGCAGCTCGGGGCGCCGGACATCTATCCCTCGCTCGAGAAGGGCACCATCGACGCCGCCGAATGGGTAGGCCCGTACGACGACGAGAAGCTCGGCTTCAACAAGGTCGCCAAGTTCTACTACTACCCCGGGTTCTGGGAAGGCGGCCCGATGGTGATGACGCTGGTCAACGAGAAGAAATGGAACGAGCTGCCCAAGTCCTACCAGGCGGCGCTCCAGACCGCGTGCGCCGAAGCCAACGTGTGGATGCCGGCGAAGTACGACGCGCAGAACCCGCCCGCATTGCGGCGCCTGGTCGCGGCCGGCACGCAGCTGCGCGCATTCCCGCGCGCGATCCTCGAGGCGGCGGAGAAGGCTTCCTACGAGGTTTACGAAGAGATGAGCGCGAAGAGCGCGCACTTCAAGCGCATCTACGGCGACTGGAAGAAATTCCGCGACGAGCAGTTCCTGTGGTTCCGCGTCGCCGAGCAGGCCTACGACAACTATTCCTTTAATTCGAAGATCGGCCAGCCTGCGGCGGCGCCCGCCAAGGGCAAGTAGCACTGAAAGGGTAGGCGTGAAACGCCCCGCTGCGGCGGGGTTTTTTATTTCCTGTCGGGTTTGTCGGCGCCGGGCTTTTCCTCGCTGCCCTGACCGAAATCCGGCGGCGACTCGGACTGCTCTTCCTGTTGGATCTCGATGTTCACCTTCGACGGGTCGACGGTCGATTTCTCGAGGCTGCCCGTCACCATGCCCGGGAATGCGATGACCAGCCCGACCATGATGACCTGGATGACCACGAACGGGACCGCGCCCCAGTAGATCTGGCCGGTGGTGACGGGCGGCGTGAGCTTGCCGCTCAGCTTGTCGACGTACTCCCGGGTCGGCGCGACGCTGCGCAGATAGAACAGGGCGAAGCCGAACGGCGGGTGCATGAACGAGGTCTGCATGTTCACGCCGAGCAGCACGCCGAACCAGATGAGGTCGATGCCGAGCTTGTCGGCCACCGGCGCGAGCAGCGGCACGATGATGAACGCGAGCTCGAAGAAGTCGAGGAAGAAGGCGAGCAGGAACACCAGGATGTTGACCACGATCAGGAAGCCGATCGCGCCCCCCGGCAGGCCGGTGAGCAGGTGCTCGACCCACAGGTCGCCGTTCACGCCGCGGAACGTAAGGCTGAATACCGTCGCGCCGACGAGGATGAAGATCACGAATGAGGTGAGCTTGGCCGTCGAGTTCATCGCCTGCTTGAGCAGCGCCCAGCTCAGGCGCCGATTGATGAGCGCGAGGATCAGCGCGCCGGTGGCGCCCATCGCGCCGCCTTCGGTCGGGGTCGCCCAGCCGAGAAAGATGGTGCCGAGCACCAGGAAGATGAGCGCCAACGGCGGAATCAGCACGAACACGACGCGCCCGACGAGCTTCCAGCCGCGCAGCAGGCGCGCCTCGGCAGGCAGCGCGGGCACCGCCTTCGGGTAGAACACGCTCACGCCGAACACGTAGCTCGCGTAGAGGGCGGTGAGCACCAGCCCGGGGATGATGGCGCCGGCATACATGTCGCCCACCGAGCGCCCGAGCTGGTCGGCGAGCACGATCAGCACGAGCGACGGCGGAATAATCTGCGCGAGCGTGCCCGAGGCGGCGATGACGCCGCTCGCCACGCGCCGGTCGTAGCCGTAGCGCAGCATGATCGGCAGCGAGATCAGGCCCATCGAGATCACCGAGGCGGCGACCACGCCGGTGGTCGCGGCGAGCAGCGCGCCGACGAAGATCACCGCGTAGGCAAGCCCGCCGCGGATCGGGCCGAACAGCTGGCCGATGGTGTCGAGGAGATCCTCGGCCATGCCGCTTCTCTCCAGGATCAGGCCCATGAAGGTGAAAAACGGCACCGCGAGAAGCGTGTCGTTTGACATGATGCCGAAGACGCGTTCGGGCAGCGCCTGGAACAGCGCCGGGCTGAGCAGCCCCAGCTCGAAGCCGATGAACCCGAACAGCAGCCCGAGCGCCGCGAGCGAGAACGCGACCGGGTAACCGAGCAGCAGGAACACCACCAGCGTGGAGAACATCAGCGGCGCCATGTAGGCGGTGAGGAAGGCGGTCACTTCTTTGCCTCCTCGACGTGCAGCTGCTCGAGCGCCGGGTCCTCATGATGTTCGACCGGATCGGGGATCAGGCCCTGGAGGTAGGCGAAGCGCTTGATGAGCTCGGAGAAGCCTTGCAGCGTCAGCAGGAAAAATCCGACCGGCACGAGCAGCCGGGCCGGCCAGCGGATCAGCCCACCGGCGCTGCCGGAAACTTCGCCGCTGACCCAGGCATTGACGAACACCGGCCACGACGACCACATGATGTAGATCGACATCGGCAGGAGGAAGAACAGCGTGCCGAAGATGTCGATCCAGATCTGCTTGCGCCGCGACAGGTTCGACGACACCACATCGATGCGGATGTGCTCGTTGTGCTTGAGCGTGTAGCCGGCGCAGAGCAGGAACACCGCCGAGAACAGATACCACTGCAGCTCGAGCCAGGCGTTCGAGGCGATGTTGAGCGCATAGCGCGAGGTCGCGTTGCCGGCGCTGATGAGCACCATTACCAGCACCAGCCAGTACACCAGCAGGCCGATGCGCTCGTTGAGCGCGTCAATACCGCGCGAGATCGCGAGCAACGACTTCATGCTTCCCCCTCCAGAGCACCGTCAGCGATTTGTCAGGCCGCGGCGCGCAGACGCTGTGCGCGTTCCTGAACTGCCGAATGCAGTCCCGGTTTGTAGCCTAAGGCAAAGAAGATTTCGGCGCACAGAAAGATGGGTGCGACGAAGATCTGGAACAGATTGTCGGCAAGCGCGGGCCGGCGCCCCTCGTAGACATGCCCGACGAGCTGGAGAATCCAGCCGCCGACGAAGAGCACCGCGAACCAGCTCCAGCCCTGCGCCGCGCCGAGCATGGCGATGCGCTCGCCGAGCCAGGCGAGCGCCGCGAACACCGCGAGCATCGCAGCCGCCATCGGCACGTCGAGTAGAAAGTAATAGACCAGCACCACCGCGGCGAAGAGCATCGCCGCGCTGATCGCCACGCCGCCGATATCGAGCCGCAGCCAGGCGAGCGGTATGAAGAGCGAGAGCACGATGACCGGCACGCCGACGAAGTGCGTCGCCTTGTTGCGCGCGTCCTGGTGGTACGCGGCGTAGATCGCCATCTGCTCTTCAATCGGCTTCATCCGCGCCCCGGATATTTCATCTATATAATTCAGCATTTTAACGACTCCATGGTGGTCACGCACGGCTCGTTGCAGCCCGCCCGGGTCCGGTGTGCGCTGACCATCGGCAACTTCGACGGCGTGCATCGCGGCCACCGTGCGCTGATCGATCGTGTCGTCGCCAAGGGCCGCGAGTTGAGCATCACGTCCTGCGTTCTAACGTTCGAGCCGCATCCGCGCGAGTTCTTCGCGCCCGAGGCGGCGCCGCCGCGGCTGACACGGCTGCGCGAGAAGCTCGAGCTCATGGCGGCCGCCGGGGTCGAGCGCGTGCACGTGATCCGTTTCGATGCCCGCTTCGCGGCACTCAGCGCCGTGCGCTTCATCGAGGACGTGCTCGTCAAGGGCTTGCGCACCGCGTGGCTGCTCGTCGGGCGTGACTTCCGCTTCGGCGCGCAGCGCAAGGGCGACTTCACCGCGCTCGAGGGACGCGGCTTTGCGCTCGAAGCGATGCCCGACGTGGCGTTCAATGGCGCGCGCGTCTCGAGCTCGGCCGTGCGCGCCGCGCTGCAGGCGGGCGATTTCGCCGGCGCCGAGCGGCTGCTCGGGCGGCCGTACTCGCTCAGCGGGCGCGTGATCCACGGCGCGAAGCTCGGGCAGGATCTCGGTTTCCCGACGGCGAACATCGCGTTGCGCCAGCGTCCGCCGCTCTCCGGCATCTATGTGGTCGAAGCGGAAGCTCTCGGCCCAGCGGTCGCGAGCGTCGGCTTGCGCCCTACGGTGAACCCGGTGCCCACGCCGCTGCTGGAAGTCCATTTGCTCGAGCACAGTGGCAATCTCTACGGCCGGCGGCTGCGCGTGCGCTTCCTGCGGAAGCTCCGCGACGAGGCCAAGTTCGAAGGCCTGGCGGCGCTGCGCGCGGCGATCGCGCAGGACGCCGAACAGGCGCGTCAATACTTTGCACGACATGGCTGATTACAAAGACACGCTGAATTTGCCGGACACGAAGTTCCCGATGCGCGGCGACCTCGCCAAGCGCGAGCCGCTGTGGGTGAAGGACTGGCAGGAGAAGGGCGTCTACCGGCGGCTGCGCCAGGTGGCCAAAGGGCGTCCGCGCTTCGTGCTGCACGACGGCCCGCCTTACGCCAGCGGCGACATCCACATCGGCACGGCGATGAACAAGATCCTGAAGGACATCATCGTCAAGTCGAAGACGCTCGCCGGCTTTGACGCGCCGTATGTGCCCGGCTGGGACTGCCACGGCATGCCGATCGAGGTGCAGATCGAGAAGAAGCACGGCAAGAACCTGCCGCCGCAGGAAACACAGCGCCTGTGCCGCGCCTTCGCCGCCGAGCAGATCGAG
This sequence comes from Burkholderiales bacterium, assembly GCA_036506355.1. Taxonomy (GTDB): domain Bacteria; phylum Pseudomonadota; class Gammaproteobacteria; order Burkholderiales; family SG8-39; genus SCGC-AG-212-J23. The sequence continues at coordinate 11,171 of DASXRW010000456.1, read as the reverse complement.
CGGCAGAAGAAGGATTTCCAACGCCTCGGCGTGCTCGGCGAGTGGGACCATCCGTATCTCACGATGGACTACGCCACCGAGGCGAACGAGATCCGCGTGCTCGGCAAGATCCTTGAGAACGGCTACCTGTACCGCGGGTTGAAGCCGGTCAACTGGTGTTTCGACTGTGGCTCGGCGCTCGCCGAGGCGGAAGTCGAGTACGAGGAGCGCAAGGACCCGGCGATCGATGTGGCGTTTGCGCTCTTCGAGGATGATGCGACCAAGCTGTGGGCCGCGTTTGGAAAGCGTGCTGTTTCCGATGCGAAGGTCCGCGCGGTGATCTGGACCACGACGCCCTGGACACTGCCCGGCAACCAGGCGCTGAATGTGCATCCGGATCTGGTCTACGACCTCGTCGAGACCGAAAAGGGCCTGCTGATCCTCGCTGCCGAGCTGAAGGAGGCCTGCCTCAGGCGCTATGGGCTCGCGGGCAAGACGCTCGCCTCGTGCAAGGGCAGCGCGCTGGAGAACATTCGCTTCCGGCATCCCTTCTACGATCGCCTCGCGCCGATGTACCTCGGCCAATACGTCACGCTCGATACGGGCACGGGCATCGTGCATTCGGCGCCGGCCTACGGAGTAGAGGACTTCGAGTCCTGCCGGCGCTACGGGATGAAGGACGAAGACATCCTCGCCCCGGTGCAGAGCGATGGCCGCTTCGCAAGCTCGCTGCCGTTCTTCGGCGGCATGATGATCTGGAAGGCGAACCCGAAGATCGTCGAGAAGCTGAAAGAAGTCGGGGCGCTGCTGCACGAAGAGAGCTATTCGCACAGCTACATGCATTGCTGGCGCCACAAGACGCCGGTGATCCTGCGCGCCACTACGCAATGGTTCGCGGCGATGGACAAGCCCGTCAGGGGCGAGTCCCTGCGCGCCACGGCGCTGCGCGGCATCGAGGCGACCGAGTTCTTCCCCTCCTGGGGCAAGGCGCGGCTGCACGGCATGATCGCGAATCGCCCCGACTGGACACTCTCGCGGCAGCGGCAATGGGGCGTGCCGATGCCGTTCTTCCTCCACCGCGAGACCGGTGCGCTGCATCCGCGCACGCCTGAACTCCTGGAGGCGGTGGCAAAGCGTGTCGAGCAGGGCGGCATCGAGGCCTGGCAGAGCGTCACCGCCGAGGGGCTCCTGGGCGCCGAGGCGGCGCAGTACGAGAAAAGCCGCGACACGCTCGACGTCTGGTTCGATTCGGGCTCGACGCATTTCACCGTGATGCGCGGCTCGCATCGCGACGAGACCGGCTTTCCGGCGGATCTCTATCTCGAGGGCTCGGACCAGCATCGCGGCTGGTTCCATTCATCGCTGCTCGTCTCGTGCATGCTCGACCGCGTGCCGCCCTACAAAGCGCTGCTGACGCATGGTTTCACGGTAGATGGCACGGGCCGCAAGATGTCGAAGTCGCTCGGTAACGTCGTCGTGCCGCAGCAAGTCTCGAACAGCCTGGGCGCGGAAATCCTTCGGCTGTGGGCCGCCGCCACCGACTATTCGGGCGAGCTGTTCATCTCGGACGAGATTTTGAAGCGCGTGGTGGAAACCTATCGGCGGGTGCGCAACACGCTGCGCTTCCTGCTCGCCAACACCTCGGACTTCGACGCGGCGCAGCACCGCGTGCCGATGGCGCAGATGGTAGAGATCGACCGCTACGCGCTCGCCATGGCGGCGCAGATGCAGAAGGCGGTCGGCGAGGATTACTCGAGCTACCAGTTCCACCTGGTGGCGCAGCGCCTGCAGGCGTTCTGCTCGGAGGATCTCGGCGCCTTCTATCTGGATATCCTCAAGGACCGCCTCTATACGTCCAAGGCCGACTCGGCGGCGCGCCGCTCGGCGCAGACCGTGCTCTATCACATCACACACAGCCTGGTGCGCCTGATCGCGCCGATCCTGTCCTTTACCGCCGAGGAGCTGTGGCAGGCGTTTACCGGCAAAAGCGATGACAGCGTGTTCTTCCAGACATGGCATGAGCTGCCGCAGCCTGCGGACGCGGCAGCGCTCGTCGCAAAGTGGACGCGGCTGCGCGAGCTGCGTACCCCGGTGCGCAAGGAGATCGAGGCCTTGCGCGCCGCGGGCAAGGTCGGCTCGTCGCTCCAGGCCGAGGTCGATCTGCATGCGGACGCAGCCGACTACGAGCTGCTGGCGAGCCTTGGCGACGAGCTGAAATTTCTCCTGATCACCTCGGCGGCGCGCGTGCAGCGTGGCGCAGAAGGGGTGAAAGTCAGCCCGAGCGCGCATTCCAAATGCGATCGCTGCTGGCACTACCGCTCGGACGTGGACGACGACGGGCTGTGCGGCCGCTGCCGGCTGAATCTCAATGGACCCGGCGAGGCGCGCCAGTTTGTCTAGCGCCTGGCGCTGGTTCGCGCTCGCCGCGGCGGTGGTGCTGGCCGATCAGGTCACCAAGGCGATCGTGCTCGGTCGCTTCGCGCTCGGCGAGCGCATCGAGGTGACCGGGTTCTTCAACATGGTGCTGGTGTACAACAAGGGCGCCGCGTTCAGCTTCCTCTCGGAGGCCGCCGGCTGGCAGACGCCGGCGCTCATTGCCTTCGCGCTGGTGGCGATCGGCATCGTCGGCACGTTCATCGTGCGCTCGCCGGGCCGGCGCATGCTCTGCACCGGCCTCGCGCTGATCCTCGGCGGCGCGCTCGGCAACCTGATCGACCGCTTGCGCTTCGGCCAGGTGGTCGACTTCCTCGACTTCCACGCGCAGGGCTGGCACTGGCCGGCGTTCAACGCCGCCGACTCGGCGATCACGCTCGGCGCCGCGCTCATCATCCTCGAAGGCTTCCTGCACCATGAAGGGCGAACTCGCTCTGCTCCTTAAGGCGCTCGCCTTCGCCGCCCACAAGCACCGCGACCAGCGGCGCAAGGACGCCGAGGCTTCGCCCTACATCAACCACCCGATCGCGCTCGCCGACGTGCTGGTGAACGAGGGCGGCATCACCGACTTCGAGGTGCTGTGCGCGGCGCTCCTGCACGACACGGTCGAGGACACGGCCACCAGCCACGAGGAGCTGGTCGACGCCTTCGGCTCGCGCATCGCGCGCATCGTCGCGGAGGTCACCGACGACCAGCGCCTGCCCAAGGCCGAGAGGAAGCGCCTGCAGATCGAGCATGCGCCGAAGCTCTCGCGCGAGGCGAAGCTGGTGAAGCTCGCCGACAAGCTCTGCAACCTGCGCGACGTCGCCGAGCGGCCGCCCGCGAAATGGGACCTCGCGCGGCGCCGCGAGTACTTCGACTGGGCGAGGCAGGTGATTGACGGCCTGCGCGGCGCCCATCCCCGCCTCGAAGCGGCCTTCGACGCGGCCTACGCGAGGCGCCCCGCGTGAGAAAATCGCGCTGATGGAGATCCTGCTCGCCAATCCGCGCGGCTTTTGTGCCGGCGTGGAGCGCGCCATCGAGATCGTCGAGCGCGCGCTCGAGCTCTTCGGCGCGCCGATCTACGTGCGCCACGAGATCGTGCACAACAAGTCGGTGGTCGAGAGCCTGCGCGCCAAGGGCGCGGTGTTCGTCGAGGAGCTGGAAGAAGTGCCGGCGGGCGGCACGGTGATCTTCAGCGCGCACGGCGTGGCGAAGGCGGTGCAGGCCGAGGCCGACCGCCGCGGGCTCAAGGTGTTCGATGCGACCTGTCCGCTGGTGAGCAAGGTGCACATCGAGGTGAAGAAGATGCTGCGCGAGGGCTACGAGATCGTGCTGATCGGGCACCGCGGCCACCCCGAGGCCGAAGGCACGATGGGGCAATCGGCGGTCGGCATGCATCTGGTGGAGACGCTCGAGGACGTCGCGGCGCTCGAAGTCGCCAACGCCGACAAGCTCGCCTACGTCACGCAGACCACGCTCTCGGTCGACGACGCGCGCTCGATGGTGACGGCGCTCAGAGAGCGCTTCCCGAAGATCCGCGGCCCGAAGAAGGACGACATCTGCTATGCGACGCAGAACCGCCAGGATGCGGTGAAGTTCATGGCGCCGCAGTGCGACGTGGTGATCGTGGTCGGCTCGCCGAACAGCTCGAACTCCAATCGCCTGCGCGAGGTCGCCGAGCACATGGGCGCGCGGGCCTACATGGTCGACAGCGCGGACGAGCTGCGCCCGGAGTGGATCGCGGGTCAGCGCCGCGTCGGGGTGACGGCCGGCGCCTCGGCGCCCGAGGTGCTGGTGAGCGAGCTGGTGGCGCGGCTTAAGGCGCTCGGCGCGCAGAGCGTGCGCCCGCTCAGCGGGATCGAGGAAACGGTGGTGTTCTCGCTGCCGCGAGAGCTGAAGGCCTGAGCTAGCTTACTTGCACCACTCGGCGACCGAGGCCTGCGCCTTCGCCTTTTCCTGGACGATCTGGCTGTCCTCGAGGAAATAGCGTTCGCCCTTCTCGTTGGCGCGCGAGATCCGCCCGCCCATGTCCAGCAGGGAAAGCTGCTCTTTCGCGCGCACGCAATTCTCCTGGCGCCGCTTCGCATCGGCGCTCTGCTCGCTCGCTTTTTTCTCCGCCTCCTCGCGCTCCTTCTGCCGCTTGCGGAACTCCTGATCCGGGCTCGCGGCCGGCTTGGCAGCGGGTTTTGCGGAGGACGCGGCCTCGGCCGGCGCGGACTTGCGGCTGATCATCTTCGAGCTCTGTCCGGGCGGACAAGGCGACTGCAGGTACACGGTCTTCCCGGAAGCATCGACGCACTTGTAGACCTGCGCCCGGGCCTGCGGCGCGCCGAGCAGTGCAGCGGCGAAGAGCGAAAAAACAAGCTTGTGCATCGGACCATATTAGACCACTACTTCACCTAGAATCGCGCCGCAGATCGCCTGAGCAGGGGAATCCATCACGCTAGCCCAGCGCGGCCGGCCTTTCGTTCCTCCGCCGCGACCGCTGGTCACCGCGCTTTGCGGCGGACCACTAGACGCAACATCATATGGGGAGGGAGCAGCAATGAGAGCAACCAGGGAGTTGGTGGGCGTCTCGTGCCGCGCGAGGTCCGGCCGCGGCTTCACGCTGATCGAAGTGATGATCGTGGTGGCGATCATCGGCATCCTCTCGGCGATCGCGTATCCGTCATATCAGAACCATGTGCGCAAAGGCAAGCGTTCCGCCGCGCAGTCCTTCATGATGACCGTCGCGAGCAGGCAGGAGTTGTACCTGCTCGACAACCGCGCCTACACCAGCAGCATCGGCTCGGGCGGCCTGAATTTGACGGCGCCCCAGGAGACGAGCGGCACCTATACCTTCAGTGTCGCCGTGACCAGCTCACCCCCCACGTTCACAGTCACGGGCACGGCCGTCGGCACCCAGGTGGTCGACGGCAATCTCACGCTGTCGAGCACGGGCACCAAGACCCCTGCGGACAAGTGGAGGTAGCGAACCCATGACGGCGCGGCGCACGGCACGGCAGGCCGGATTCACCATCATCGAAGTGCTCATCGTCATCATGGTGATGGGGATCCTGCTTTCGCTTGCCGTGCCGTCGTTCCGCAGCTTCGTCATCGGGCAGCGGGTGAAAACCGCATCGTTCGATTTCTATGCCGCGCTGGTCTTCGCGCGCAGCGAAGCGATGAAGCGCCGTCAATCGGTCACCGTCGCGCCGGTCACCTCCGGCGAGTGGACGAGCGGCTGGACCGTCAAGCAGGGCACGACGACCTTGCGCAGCCAGGACCCGGTGAGCGGAGTCTCGATCTCTTCCGGCTCGGCGACGAACATCGTGTACCGCGCCGACGGCCGCATCACCAGCGCCTCCAACGTCGGCGTCCTGATCAGCCCGAACCCGGCGGACGCCTCTCTTTCCAACCGCTGCATCCGCGTCGACCTCGCCGGCATGCCGCGATCAATCGCCACTACGACGACGACCTGCCCATGAAAAACGCCGCCGGCTTCACCATGATCGAAATCATGGTCGCCCTGCTGATCCTGCTGATCGGCCTGCTCGGCCTCGCCGGCATCATGGTCACGGCGCAGCGCGCCGAGGTCGAGGCCTACCAGCGCAAGCAGGCCATGGTGCTGCTGCAGGACATGCTCGACCGCATCACGGCGAATCCGCTCGCCACAGGCTGCTATGCCGTCACCGACGCCTCGAGCGGCGCGCCTGCGTTCGGCACCGGTTACAGCGGTACCTACGTTTGCGGCTCGGGCAGCGTCTCGCAGCAGGCGCGGGCGAGTGCCGATCTGCAGGCCTGGAACAATGCGCTGCTCGGCACGAGTGAGAAGAACGCGGCCGGCACAGCGGTCGGCGCCATCATCGACGCCCGCGGCTGCGTCAGCACGACGGCCAGCGGGGTGTACGTGATCAGCATCGCGTGGCGCGGCCTCAGCTCGACGCGGGCGCCGCTCGGTTCGCTCACCTGCGGAAAGAATCAGTACAAGGACACCAGCAACAACGTCGACGAAGCGACCCGGCGCGTGATCAGCGTCACCATCCGCATCGCCAACCTGGCCGTCTGAACATGCGCCAACGCGGCTTCTCCCTCGTCGAGTTCATGATCGCCATGACGATCGGGCTGTTCCTGGTCGCTGGACTGGCGTATCTGATCGCGCAGACGAGCAACTCGCGCGCCGAGATCGAGCGTGCGAGCCGGCAGATCGAGAACGGCCGCTACGCGCTCGACCGCATTGCCGAGGACCTGCGTCATGCCGGCCATCTCGGCGAGTTCTACGACGTGCCGACCTCGGGCTCGGGCTTTCCCGCGGCGCTCACCGACGCCGACCCCTGCGCCACGACGATCAGCGCGCTGGTGAACGGATTGCCGCTCGGCGTAATGGGTTACGACGGCGGTTCGACTCCGCCGGTCAGTTGCATCGACAGCGACAACTACAAGACCGGCACGGATGTCCTGGTGATTCGCCGTGCCAGCACGTCGAGCACCGCCTCCGCCTCGCTGGTGGCGAACCAGCCCTACATCCAGGCCACCCCGACCGAGTACCGGCTCGACAAGGGTTCGACCTACCCGACGAGCTTCCCGCTGACCCTGCCCACGACCAACACGACGGCGACGGCCGAGGCGCCGATCCGGCGCTACATCGTCCACATCTACTACGTCGCCAAGTGCAACGTCCCCGCGGGCGGCGCGACCTGCAACGGCGCGACCGACGACGGCGGCATCTCGATCCCGACGCTGAAGATGCTGGAGCTCAGCGCCGACGCTTCCGGCACGATCTTCCAGACTCTCGGCATCGCCGAGGGCATCGAACATCTGCAGGTCGATTACGGCCTCGACAGCAACGCCGACGGCGTCGCCGACACTTTCGGCATGTGCGACAGCACGACGCCCTGCACGACCACCGACTTCAGCAACGTCGTGGCGGTGCAAGTGAACCTGGTCGCGCGCAACACCGAGACTTCGCTCGGGCACAGCGACACCAAGCAATACAGCCTCGGGCTCAAGGGCTATACCGCGGCAACCGGCGACGCCTACCGGCGCCATGCCTACAGCGCGCTCGTGCGCCTCAACAACATCGCCATGCGGCGGGAGAAGTGATGCGTTCCTCGACCCCGGCATTGCACCGCCAGCGCGGCGCGACGCTGCTGATCTCGCTCGTGTTCCTGGTCGTGCTGACGCTGCTCGCGGTCTCGGGCATCAACACCAGCATCATCAACCTGCGCACCGCCAACAACTCGCAGATCTCGATCGAGGCGCAGGCGGCCGCCCAGCAGCAAATCGAGCAGGTGCTGAACAGCATGGCGAGCTTTACCAGTGTCGCCGGCTCAGACACGACCACCAACGTCGACATGAACGGCGACGGCGTCAACGATTACACGGTGGTGACCAAGCCGCCGAAGTGCCTGAGCATCAGCGCCGCGCCCGGCTACAGTTATGCGTTCGCCGGCTCCGCGCCCAAGGACACCGTATGGGAAGTGATCGCGACCGCGAGCGACAGCGTTTTCGGCAGCAGCGTCACGCTGCGCCAGGGCGTCAAGGTGCGTCTGCCGGTCGATGCCGTGTGTGTGAACTGAGCCAAGAAGAGGACAAATCATGATCCCGCGCCCAAGCCGCAACCTGCTCATCGCTTCCAGCCTCGCTTTCGCCGGCCTGCTGGGCCTGCCGGCGACCTCGCCCGCCGAGGACATCGACATCTTCTCGATCAACCCGAGCGTCTCGTCGCTGCGGCCGAACGTGCTCATCATCCTCGACAACAGCGCCAACTGGTCGTCGACGGACTCGGTGGGCGGCGGCAGCAAGTACCAGAACGTACGCAGTGCGCTCAGCAACTCGATCAACGGCCTGAGCGACCAGTTCAACGTCGGCCTGATGCTGTTTGGCGAGACCGGCGGCGCCAACGACGGCGTGGACGGCGGCGTGGTGCGCGCCGGCATCCGCCAGATGACGACCACGAACAAGGATAAATACAAGGCCTTCTTCGACAGCGTGGACGGCAACTTCGACAAGACCAACAACACGGCGATGGGACTTGCGTTCGCCGAGGCCTATTACTACTTCACCGGCAAGCCGTCGGTATCGGGCAAAGGCAAGAACAAGCGCGAGTATCTCAACCATGCGCTCGGGACCACCGGCAACCAGGGGGACGACAACCCGACGCTGGCCCAGTCGAACGCCATCTGGGCGCTGCCGCAGGTGACGTTCGGCTCGCCCAGCCGCGTCATCGCCCCCTCGCTCACGAGTTCCAGCTCGACCACGTACAACAGCCCGATCATCGATCCGTGCCAGAAGAACTTCATCGTCTTCATCGCCAACGGCACGGTGAGCGACAACACGGGGAATAACTCGGACGCCACCACCAGGCTGGCCACTGCCGGCGGCGATACCTCGACCATCGTCTTTACGCAGAACGACGGCCTGCAGGACAACATCACCGACGAATGGGCGCGCTTCCTCGCGAACAACGACCTCCTGCCTGACGAAACGAACTTTCCCGGCAAGCAGACGATCACCAGCTACACGATCGAAGTCAACCCGATCGTCACCGGTCAGGGCCCGAACAGCACCGAGCTGATGAAGAGCATCGCGCACCAGGGCAAGGGCAAGTACTTCGGCGTGTCGAGCGCGAGCAGCGGCGCCGAGCTGACCGACGCGCTGAACAAGATCTTCGCCGAGGTGCTGGCGCTGAACAGCGTGTTCGCCTCATCGACCCTGCCGGTCAGCGTCAACGTGCGCGGCACGTTCCTCAACCAGGTGTACATGGGCGTGTTCCGGCCGGAGGCGAACTCCTCGCCGCGCTGGGCCGGCAACGTCAAGCAGTACACGCTGAAGGCCACGGCGGACGGCGACCTGTTTCTCGCCGACAAGGTCGGCGTCCCGGTCGAGAACTCGACCAGCGGCTTCGTCTCGCCCTCGGCACAGAGCTTCTGGACCTTCAAGGACGTCACGACGACGTTCTGGGACAACACTTACTACCCGGACGCGGTCGCCGAGCCGCCCCTGCCGGCGACTACGGCGGATCTGCCCGACGGCTTTTTCGTGGAGAAGGGCGGTGCAGCGGAGCACCTGCGCCAGGACCACCTGACCGACCTGACCACGCGCAAGCTCTTCACCTGCATCGGCTGCGCCGCCGACACGCACCTCAATACGGGCGCGGCCAACCAGTTCGCCGACAGCAACACGAGCATCACCACCGCCATGCTCGGCATTACCGCCGCGCAATCGATCTCATCGCTTACGCGCTCGAGTGCCACCGCGACCGCGACTTTCGCGGCAGCCCATGGCTTCACTAACGGGCAGGTGGTGACCATCGAGGGCGCGAGCGAGACCGAATACAACGGCAACTACGTCGTGACGACCGCCGGTCCGAGCGCCACGAGCTTGACGTACACCCTCGTGCCCACGCCGGTGACCCCGGCGACGACCAGCACTTCGATCGTCGCCGCTCCCGCGTCGGGAGCCGGGCTGGTGAAGGACATCACGTCGATCACCCGTTCGGCCACGACGGTGACGGTGCTGATCACCGGGGGGCACGCCTTCACGGACGGACAGACCATCACCATTACCGGCTCCGGCATCGCCTCCTACGACGGCTCGCATGTGATCGCCAACGCCACCGCCAACCAGCTTGCGGGCACGTTCACGTTCACGGCAGCCGAGACCCCGGTCACGCCAGCCACAAACGTAACCAACGCGACCGCGGTGGTCGGTAGCACATCCAAGAACATCAGTAACGTGACGCGCTCCAGCACCACCGTGACCGTCGTCACCACGAACCCGCATGGGTTTGCGAACAGCGCCTCGGTCACCATCGCGGGCGTGACGCCGAGCGAGTACAACGGAACATTTACCATCACCAACAACAATGCCAATGGGAGCAACAAGCAATTCACTTTCAGCCTGCCGTCGAGCTCGATCGGACCGGCGACGCCGGTCGTGACCGCGGGCATGAAGGCCGATCCTGCGCTCACGAAGACGGTGACGAGCTTGACGCGCGGCACGAGTACCTGCAGCGGCGGCGTCTGCACCGCCACTGCAAGCGCCAGCACTTCCACCGCGCATGGCTTCACCACCGGTGACACCATCACCATCTCGGGCGCCGATCAAGCCGGCTACAACAAGACCACGACGGTCACGGTGACGGGTTCGACGGCGTTCACCTATACGGTGACCGTGGCGCCGAACTCGCCGGCCACCGGCACGATCACCGCAATAAGCGCCGGATCGCTCACCAAGACGCTGCTCGTCAACTGGGTGCGCGGCGAGAACCGCCAGCTCAACGACAACCCGACGGTCGCCGCCACGCGGGTGCGCGGCTACCTGCACGGCGACGTGCTGCATTCGCGGCCTGCGGTAGTGAACTACAACCGCTCGGGCCAGCCCACCGACCGCGACGTCGTGGTCTATTACGGCTCGAACGACGGCATCGTGCACGCGGTGAAAGGCGGGCAGGACAACACCGACGGCGGCGAAAAATGGGGCTTTATTCCCACCGAGTTCTACAACCGGTTCGCAAGGATGTACTCCGAGAACCCGATCGTGTCGTCGGCCAACCCGCGGACTTATTTCGCCGACGGCTCGCTCAGCATCGATGCGGTCTACATCAACGACCGGCTCGAAGGCGTGGGTGCCAAAGCGCAGCTCTACGTCGGCATGCGTCGCGGCGGGCGCTTCTACTATTCCCTCGACGTCACCGATCCGGACGACCCGCTTTACAAATGGAAGATCGACAACAGCACCGCGGGCTTCGCCGAGCTGGGCCAGTCGTGGTCCGAGATGAAGGTCGTCAAGCTCAA
>DASXRW010000455.1:0-2769 GCA_036506355.1 Burkholderiales bacterium | reverse complement strand
CGCGCAGGAAATCGGCAAGCGTGAGACGCGGCTCGACGGTGCGTTCGTATTCGCTTCCGTTGACCGCGACGCGGATCGTGCGCTTCAAATCTTGCTGAGCTCGAGCGTGGAGGGCGCGAACAGCTCTTCGACCTTCACCTGGCGCGCCGAGAGGCCCTGCTCATGGTGATAACGCGTGAACGCCTCGAGCACATGGCGGTTGTTGTCCACGCCGTAGCTCCAGTAATCGTCGCCCATCAGCGCGCGCGTGGCGGCGAACTCGGCCACGCCCCAGGGCAGGCTGGTAAACAGATGCCCGATCTGGCCGAGCTCGTACCAGCAGAGCTCCTTCGCCTTGATGAACGCCTTCAGCAGGTTCACCGCGAGCCACGGGTGCTTTTCCGCGAGCGTTCGGCGCACGCCGATGACGTGCATGATGGGGAACATCTTCGTGCGCCGGAAATAATCCTGCTCTACCGCGCGGAAGTCCGGGAAGAGCCGCGCGACGTTCGGCGCACCGCGCAGGAAACAGGACGGCGCGCGCGCGCCGATCATGCCGTCGAGCTCGCCGGCTTCGAGCATCGCGGACAGCGTCTTTTCCTTTGGGATCGGCTTGAGGTCTATTTCCGGCGGCAGCTTGAGCGGCGCGCGCTCTTCGCGGCCGGGGTCCTCGACGCCGCCATTGCGCCAGTGCACATCGCGCACGTTCACGCCGTACTCGTCGTGCAGGATGCCGCGGATCCAGACGTTGGCGGTGATCTGGTATTCCGGCAGGCCGAGCGTCTTGCCCTTCAGGTCCTGGGGCCGCCGGATGCCGCGATCGGTGCGGATGTAGATGCCGGAGTGGCGGAACAGCCGGGAAACATAGGCCGGGAGGGCGACATAGTGATTCTCGCCGCGCGAGACCTGCAGCGTGTAGCTGGAGAGCGAGAGCTCGCTGACGTCGAACTCGCGGTACTTGAACGCGCGGTGGAAGGCTTCCTCCGGCTCGATCGCGGTGGCGATCACCTCGCAGCCGTCGACGCCGACGCGCCCGTCGAAGAGGGCGCGCGTGCGGTCGTAGTCGCAGCACGCGAGGCTGATCGTGAGCTTCGCCACGCGCTATTCCGGCTTGATGCCGGCGATCGCGATGGCGCTCGCGAACTTTGCGACGTCCGAGCGCACGAGCGCCATCATCTGCGGCGGCGTGAGCTGGAAGAGATCGACCCCGGCGTTACTGAGCCGCGTCACGAACTCCGGCACGGCGAGCACCTGCCGGATGTCGGCCTCGATCTTCGCCTGCACGTCTTTCGGCGTGCCCGCCGGCGCCATGAAGCCGTAGTAGTTCTCGACCGCGAAGTCCCTGAGCTCGGGCAAGCCCGACTCGCGGAAGGTCGGAAATTCCGGCGCGGTGGGCGAGCGCTTCTCGGAGGTGAGGCCGACCACGCGGAGCTTGCCCTGCCGCGCGAAAGGCAGCACCGCCGCGAGCGACGCCACTACGACGTCGATCTGCCCGCCGACCGCGTCGGCGACCGCCGGGCTGCAGCCGCGGTGCGGGATGTGCACGGCGAAGGTGTGAGTCGCGTGCTTGTAGAGCTCCATCGCGAAGTGATGCGCGGTGGCGACGCCGCAAGTTGCGTAGTCGACCTTACCGGGCTGCGCGCGCAAGAGCTCGGTGAATTCCCGCACCGACTTGATCGGCACGCGCGGATTCACCGCCAGCACCATCGGCGTCGACGTCGTGAGCCCCAGCGGCGCGAAGTCCTTGAGCAGATCGAAGCCCTGGTCCTTGTAGAGCGCCTGGTTGATCACGTGGGTATTCGAAAAGAGGAGCAGGGTGTATCCATCCGGCGCCGAGCGGTGCACGGCCTCGACCCCGATGCGCCCGCCGGCGCCGATGCGGTTCTCGACCACCACCTGCTGCTTCCACAGCTCGCCGAGCCGGTCGCCGATCAGGCGCGCGGTGAGGTCGGCGGCGCCGCCGACGGTGAAGGTGACGATCACCTTGACCGGCTTGGCCGGAAAATTCTGCGCTGCGGCGTGCGCTGCGCAGAAGAGCGCTGCGGCGATGCATGCCGTCGAAACGATACGCAAGGCGGGCTGCTCCTCCTCGCGCCTAGGTTAGCATTGCCCAGCCGCCATGAGGCTGGGTTTCGCACTGCTGGTTTCCTTCGCCGCGAGCCTCTGCTTCGCGCAGGGCTCGTATCCGAGCAAGCCGGTGCGCATCGTGGTGACGTTCACGCCCGGCGGCGCCGCCGACTTCACCGCGCGGCTCATCGCCGACAAGTGGTCCGAGCTCTGGCGCGAGCAGGTGATCGTCGAGAACCGCATCGGCGCGGGCGGCAACATCGGCGCCGAAGCGGTGCAGAAGGCGCCGGCGGACGGCCATACGCTGCTCCTCGTTGCGAGCGCGCATGCATTCAACGCAGCGCTCTATCCGAAGCTGCCGTTCGACATCCTGAAGGACTTCGTGCCGCTCGGCCTCGCCACGTCGACGCCGATGGCACTCGCGGTGCATCCGCGCATGACGGTGGCCGATCTGAAGGAGTTCACCGCGCTCCTGCAGGCGCGCCCGCACCAGGTTTCCTACGCCACGTGCGGCGTCGCCACCGCGCATCACTTCGCGATGGAGCTCTACAAGTTCCAGACGAAGACCGATGCCCTGCATGTGCCGTATCGCGGCTGCGGCCCGGCGGTGGTGGATGCCGTAGGCGGGCAGATCGACGTCGTCATGTCGTCGCTCACCACGGTGCTGCCGCACGCGAAAGCGGGGAAGCTGCGCACCCTCGCCATTACCTCGGCGAACCGCTC
>DASXRW010000454.1:0-8354 GCA_036506355.1 Burkholderiales bacterium | reverse complement strand
GCGACGCAGCTGCCGGTTTTCGGCATCTGCCTCGGACATCAGCTGATGGGTCTCGCCTCGGGCGCGAAGACCCTCAAGATGAAGTTCGGCCACCACGGCGCCAACCATCCGGTGAAGGACCTTGACACGGGGCAGGTCGTCATCACGAGCCAGAACCACGGCTTCGCAGTTGATCCTTCTTCAGTATCAAAAAGCCTCAGGCCGACGCATGTATCCCTCTTCGACGGTTCCCTCCAGGGACTGGCACGCACCGATCGCCCGGCGTTCTGCTTCCAGGGACACCCGGAGGCGAGCCCGGGGCCGCACGACATTGGCTATTTGTTTGACCGCTTCGCGAAGCTGATGGGCGATGCCAAAGCGTAACGACATCAAGTCGATCCTCATCATCGGCGCGGGCCCGATCGTCATCGGCCAGGCCTGCGAGTTCGACTATTCGGGCGCGCAGGCCTGCAAGGCGCTGCAGGCCGAGGGCTATCGCGTGATCCTGGTGAACTCCAACCCGGCGACGATCATGACCGACCCGGGGATGGCGGATGCGATCTACGTCGAGCCGATCACCTGGCAGGTGGTGGCGCGCATCATCGAGAAGGAGCGGCCCGACGCGCTGCTGCCGACGATGGGCGGACAAACCGCTCTCAACTGCGCGCTCGACCTCGCGCGCGAAGGCGTGCTCGCGAAGTACGGTGTCGAGATGATCGGCGCCTCGCGCGAGGCGATCGACAAGGCCGAAGACCGCGAGAAGTTCAAGAACGCGATGAAGCGCATCGGCCTTGCCTGCCCGCGCTCGTCGCTTGCGCACTCGATGGAGGAGGCGCTCCAGGTGCAGGCCGGCATCGGCTTCCCGGTCGTGGTGCGCCCCTCGTTCACGCTCGGCGGCACCGGCGGCGGCATCGCCTACAACCGCGAGGAGTTCGTCGCGATCTGCGAGCGCGGCCTTGACGCCTCGCCGACCCACGAGCTGCTGATCGAGGAGTCGGTGCTCGGCTGGAAAGAGTTCGAGATGGAGGTGGTGCGCGACCGCAAGGACAACTGCATCATCGTCTGCTCGATCGAGAACCTCGACCCGATGGGCATCCACACCGGCGACTCGATCACCGTCGCCCCGGCGCAGACCCTCACCGACAAGGAATATCAGCTCATGCGCGACGCCTCGATCCAGGTGCTGCGCGAGATCGGCGTCGACACGGGCGGCTCGAACGTGCAGTTCGCCATCAACCCCGACAATGGCAGCATGCTGATCATCGAGATGAACCCGCGCGTGTCGCGCTCATCCGCCCTTGCTTCCAAGGCGACGGGATTCCCCATCGCCAAGGTCGCCGCCAAGCTCGCCATCGGCTACACGCTGGATGAGATCGCGAACGAAGTGACCGGCGGCGCGACGCCGGCGTCGTTCGAGCCGACGATCGACTACGTCGTCACCAAGGTTCCCCGCTTTGCGTTCGAAAAATTCCCCCAGGCCAACGATCGCCTCACCACCCAGATGAAATCGGTCGGCGAAGTCATGGCCATCGGCCGCACCTTCCAGGAATCCTTCCAGAAGGCGCTGCGCGGCCTCGAGATCGGCGTGGACGGCTTGAACCAGCGCACGCGCGACCGCGAGACGCTCGAGAAGGAACTCGGCGAGCCCGGGCCCGAGCGCATCTGGTACGTGGGCGATGCCTTCGAGAACGGTTTCACGCTCGAGGAGGTGCACCGCCTTACGCACATCGATCCCTGGTTCCTCGACCAGATCAAGCAGATCGTCGAGCTCGAGATGGAGCTCGACGACCGGCGCCTGGACGACATCGATGCGGCGACGCTGCGCACACTGAAGCGCAAAGGGTTTTCCGACCGCCGGCTAGGCTACCTGTTCAATACCGATGAAAAAGCCGTGCGCGCCAAGCGTCACAAGCTCGGCATCCGGCCGGTGTACAAGCGGGTCGATACCTGCGCCGCCGAGTTCGCGACCCGGACGGCGTACATGTACTCGACCTACGAGGACGAGTGCGAGGCGCAGCCGACGACGAGGAAGAAGGTGATGGTGCTCGGCGGCGGGCCGAACCGCATCGGCCAGGGCATCGAGTTCGACTACTGCTGCGTGCACGCGGCGCTCGCGCTGCGCGAAGATGGGTTTGAAACCATCATGGTGAATTGCAATCCGGAGACGGTGTCCACCGACTACGACACCTCCGACCGCCTGTACTTCGAGCCGCTCACCATGGAAGACGTGCTCGAGATCGTGGATCTCGAGAAGCCCTGGGGCGTGATCGTGCAGTACGGCGGGCAGACGCCGCTGAATCTCGCGCGCGGCCTCGCCGCCGCCGGCGTGCCGATCATCGGCACGAGCGCCGATTCGATCGACGTCGCCGAGGACCGCGAGCGCTTCCAGAAGCTGCTCGACAAGCTCAAGCTGCGCCAGCCGCCGAACCGCACGGCGCGCTCGGCCGCCGAAGCGGTGAAGCTCGCCGAGGAGATCGGCTACCCGGTGGTGGTGCGCCCGAGCTACGTGCTCGGCGGGCGCGCGATGGAGATCGTGCACCAGCAGACGGAGCTCGAGCGCTACATGCGCGAAGCGGTCAAGGTTTCGAACGATTCACCCGTCCTCCTGGACCGCTACCTCACCGATGCCATCGAGGTGGACGTCGACTGCGTCTGCGACGGCCCCGAAGTATTGATCGGCGGCATCATGGAGCACGTCGAGCAGGCGGGCGTGCACTCGGGCGACTCGGCCTGCTGCCTGCCGCCGCACTCGCTCGCGAGCCACATCGAGCGCGAGCTCAAGCGCCAGACCGCGCAACTCGCGCGGGCGCTTAAGGTCGTGGGCCTGATGAACGTGCAGTACGCGATCCAGCGCGACACGGTCTACGTGCTGGAAGTGAATCCTCGCGCGTCGCGCACCGTGCCTTACGTTTCGAAAGCGACGGGCCAGCCACTCGCCAAGATCGGCGCGCGCTGCATGGCTGGCAAGACGCTGCGCGAGCAGCGTGCCGAGGAGGTCACGCCGACGTATTTCTCGGTGAAGGAGGCGGTGTTCCCCTTCGCCCGCTTCCCCGGCGTCGACACCATCCTCGGCCCCGAGATGAAATCGACCGGCGAGGTGATGGGTGTCGGAGAAACTTTCGGCGAGGCATTCGTCAAGTCACAGCTCGCCGCGGGCGTAAAGCTGCCGACCAGCGGCAAGGCCTTCATCAGCGTGCGCGACGGCGACAAGCTCGCCGCGGTGCAGGTGGCGCGCGACCTTGCCGACCTCGGCTTCTCGCTCGTCGCCACGCGGGGCACGGCGGCCGTGCTGATGTCGCACGGCATCCCCGTCGCGCAGGTCAACAAGGTGGCCGAAGGCCGGCCGCACATCGTCGACATGATCAAGAACGGCGAGGTCAACTTCATCGTCAACACCACCGAGGCGACGCGCACCGCGCACTCAGATTCGAAGGCGATCCGCACCACCACGCTGGCGCGGCGCATCACCTACTACACCACCATCGCCGGCGCCAAGGCGGCCTGCGCCGGGATGAAGCATCACCTCGCGAGCCTCGAGCCTTACCGGCTGCAGGACCTGCACGCGCGCCTGCGCCAGGTGCCCGTCGAAACGGTGACCCCATGAAAGCACCCATGACACGGCGCGGCGCAGAGCTGCTGCGCAGCGAACTGCAACAGCTGAAGAACGTCGAGCGCCCGCGCAACTCGGCAGCCATTGCCGAAGCGCGCTCGCACGGTGATCTATCCGAGAACGCGGAATACGAAGCCGCCCGCAATCACCAAGGCATGATCGAGGCGCGCATCCGCGACATCGAGGCGAAGCTCGCCAACGCCCAGGTGGTCGATCCGAAACTGGTCGACGCCGAGGGGCGCTGCGTGTTCGGCGCCACCGTCGACATCGAGAGCGACGGCGAGAGGGCGACCTGGCAGATCGTCGGCGAGGACGAGGCCGACATCAAGGCCGGCCGCATCTCGTACTCTTCGCCCATCGGCAAGGCGCTCATCGGCAAGGAGTCCGGCGAGATCGTCAACGTCCAGACCCCCGGCGGCGTCAAGCGCTACGAGATCCTCGACGTGCGCTACGAATAGTTCTGGGACGGAGCCCGAACTACTTCCAGCCGCGCACTTTTTGTCCCGTTGTCCTAGGTGAACGGTGCCAGTGATTGCCGACGTTAGACGCGCTAGGTTCATCGCCCAGCTATAGATGCGCTTCACATGGGATCCCAATAAGGAGCGCCGCAATAATCGGGATCACGGCATAGGATTTCAAGAAGCAACAACCGTTTTCGGGGATGCGCTGGCCGTCACAGTATCGGACCCTGATCATTCAGTTGGCGAAGAGTGTTTCCTCACCGTAGGACAGTCCAGTTCCGGACAACTCCTTGTCGTGTGCCACACCGAACAAGGGGATACGATTCGTATTATTCGGCTCGCCGAGCCACAGGCCATGAACGAAAAGACTATGAAACATAAGGTCAAGGAACCGGAAATGCGCGCGGAATATGACTTCTCGGGCGGAGTGCGCGGGAAGTACTACAAGCGATACATGGAAAGTAGCAATGTCGTCGTGCTTGAGCCTGATGTGCACAAGAGGTTCAAGAACTCCAGCGCCGTGAACAAAGCGCTGCGTTCACTCATTCGAGCGGAAGGGACGCAGCGCGGTTTAACAAAGCGGCCTCCACGGACGCGCGCTAAAAACGGCGCGCGCCGGTAATCCCTGGCAGCCGCCTAGCGTGTCGAGGCTCAAGGGTTGGGGTCTCCGCCCTTGGATGGAGTTCGAGATCGATCCTTTGAGCGGGCGCTATATAAAGCGCCGTCTCAACGCCGAGAACAAGTTCCTCGGCTACGCCGGCTTTGGCCAGGAGTTGAAGGTGAGCGGTCTCGGCACTGTCCTGTGCGCGGTGTTCCTCCACCAAGGCGAAATCGTGCTGCGCGTCGGCAACCAGGCGTGGAATCTCTTCGAGCCCGGTCTCGAAATAACACATCGAGAGGGCCTTTGGCGTTGCGAGCTTGCGGTGCGCGAGCCGAACGGCAAGAGCGCCATCTTCCGCTATCGGCGCACGGACGTTTTCCTGTTGATCCTCGACTCCGCGTACGACGACCTGGATTTCGAGCTGGCCAACTATCCCGCTGCGCTGCCATCGCTGGCTGAGCGGAAAAAAGAGGAGTTGATAGCGGACTGGTCCGCGCGGTCGGTCCAGCCCACGGTGCCGGCGAGTTAGCCCTTCTTGCCGCCGAGCTCGGCGATCCGGCGCCGCGCAGCCTCGACGAATACGCCCTGCGGGAATTGTTCGACGTATAAGGCGAGGTCGTCGGGGTCTGTGCTGTCTTTGACCCCTTCCCAGAATTCCTTCTCGGCTTCACCCCCGGGCGGCGGCCCGGATGGAACGACTAGCCCGGCGGGCGGGGCTTCGTTGGGATCTTCCGGCGCCTTGCCCTCGAGGATGCGCTTGAGCGCGGCTGCGAAGTCGCGTGCGCGCTGATAGCGGTGCTCGGCTTGCTTGGCCATGGCCCGCGCGACGACGCGGTCGATGGCGGGCGGAATCTGCATGAGCGTGGAAGGCCAGACCGGATCGTCCTGCACGATCTTCTTCGCGAGCTCCCACTGCCCGCCCTGGAACGGCTTCTGCCCCGTGAGCAGCTGGTAGAAGACGATCCCGGCCGAGAAAATGTCCGTGCGCCGGTCGATCGTCTGCCCCTGGATCTGCTCGGGCGACATGTAGGACGGCGTGCCGACCATGGCGCCGGCGCGCGTCAGCTCGCCCTGCTCGCCTTCGGTTTCGGTGACGCGCGCGACGCCGAAGTCGGCGAGCTTGACGTGGTTGCCGGCGTCGATCATCACATTGGCCGGCTTGATGTCGCGGTGGATGACGCCCGCCTCGTGCGCGAAATCGAGCGCATCGAGCAGTTCGATCATGAAGCGGAAGATCGTGCCGAGGTCGAACTGGTGCTTGGCGTCGAAGTAGTCCTTGAGCTCCTTGCCCTGGATGTACTCCATGACGATGTACGCGAGGTTCCCTTCGTTGCCGAAGTCGTACACCTGCACGATATGCGGATGGTTGAGCCGCGCCACGGCGCGCACCTCGCGCCTGAAGCGCAGGGTATAGTGCCGCGCGGTGGCTTCGTCGAGCGTGGCGGTGAGGATGGTCTTGATCGCGACCCGGCGGTCGAGCGTCGGGTCGAGGCCGTCGTACACCAGGCCCATCGCGCCTTTGCCGAGCACGCCCTGGATCTTGTAGCGGCCGAGTGACTTCAGTTCTTCCACGCTACAAATAATACAAGCGAGGTCGAAGCGCTTTGGCTCCCGGCGCGCGCTTCCCCGGCCAATTTTTCCCGCAGAGTGACAACGAATTCCTTCGACTACGAGCGTGCCTTGTAGCGCTTGGGCACGAACGGCAGCGACGTGATGTGCACCGGCCGCCGTGAATCGCGCACTACTGCAGACAGTTGCGCGTCCTTGCCGAAGCGCGCGTCGACATAGCCGAGCATGATGGCGCGCTGCGTCGAGGGCGAGACCGTGCCGCTGGTGACGATGCCTGCCTCCGCTCCATCGCCGTCAACCAGCGCCGCGCCGTGGCGCACCGGGACAGGCTCTTCGCCGACCAGACCCACGAGGCGGCGCGAGGTGCCGTCGAGGAGCTGTTGCAGGTAAACCCCGGCGCCGGGAAAGCCGCCTTCTTTCTTGCCACCGGCGCGGCGCGAGCGGGCGATGGCCCAGCCGAGGCTCGCTTCCAGCACCGTCGTGGCTGCGTCCATGTCCTGGCCGTAGAGATGCAGCCCGGCCTCGAGCCGCAGCGTGTCGCGCGCGCCGAGACCGACCGGCTTAACTTCCGGATTCGCGAGCAATTCCCGTGCGAGCCGCTCGGCGGATTCGCGCGGCACCGAGATCTCGAAGCCGTCCTCGCCGGTGTAACCGGAGCGCGAGACCAGGCATTCGGCGCGAGCGAGCGGGAAGGTGCCGGCGTGCATGAACGCGAGGTCGCGCGCTTGAGGGAGAGCGGCCTCGGCAGACGGGCCCTGCAGAGCGATGAGCGCATCGTCGAGCAGCGTGAAAGAAAGGTCCGGGCAGAGCGCGCGCAGCAGCGCGAGATCCTTCTCCTTGCACGCGGCGTTGACGACGATGCGCACCTCGCCGGGGAGGCGCGTCACCATCAGGTCGTCCTCGATGCCGCCTTGCTCGTTCAGCAAGAGCGAGTAACGCTGCACGCCCTCCGGCCAGCCGTCGAAGTCGAGCGGCAGTGCGCGCTCGAGCGCTGGCTCGAGCCCGCGCCCCGTGACGCGTACCTGACCCATGTGCGAGACGTCGAAGAGCCCAGCGTGGCTGCGCGTATGCAGGTGCTCGGCGCGCAGGCCCTCGCGATATTGGATCGGCATCTCGTAGCCGGCGAACGGCGTGAAGCGCGCGCCGAGCTCGGCATGAAGACCGTAGAGAACGGTCTTCTCGTCAGGCATAGGCTTCCATCGGCGGGCAGGTGCAGACGAGATTCCGGTCGCCCGCGGCGTTGTCGATGCGCTTCACCGGCGTCCAGTACTTGGCGGCGCGCAGCCAGGGCGCGGGGAACACTGCCTGCTCGCGGCTGTAGGCATGCGGCCACTCGCCGGCGAGCTCGAGCGCCGTGTGCGGCGCGTTCTTCAGCGGGTTGTCGCTGCGGCTCCAGGCGCCGCTCCTGATTTTCTCGAGCTCGCCGTGGATCGCGATCATCGCGTGGCAGAAGCGGTCGAGCTCCTCCTTCGACTCGCTCTCGGTCGGCTCGACCATCAGCGTGTCGGCGACCGGGAAGGAGAGCGTCGGCGAATGGAAGCCGTAGTCCATCAGCCGCTTCGCCACGTCCTCGGCGGTGACGCCGCAGGTCTCCTTGAGCTTGCGCAAATCGAGGATGCACTCGTGCGCCACGCGTCCGCGCGCGCCTTTGTACAGCACCGGGAAATAGGACGCGAGCCTGGCAGCTATGTAGTTGGCGTTGAGAATCGCCACCTCGGTCGCCTTGCGCACGCCGCGCGCCCCCATCATTCGGAGATACATCCAGGGAATGAGCAGGATCAACGCACTGCCGTAAGGCGCCGCCGAGACCGCTCGGCTCTCTTCGAGCGGATGCGCCGGCACGAAGGGCGCGAGCTGCGCTGCCACCGCAATCGGGCCCATGCCGGGCCCACCGCCGCCGTGCGGGATGCAGAAGGTCTTGTGCAGGTTGATGTGGCAGACGTCGGCGCCGAAGAGCGCCGGCTTCGCGAGTCCTGCGAGCGCGTTCATGTTCGCGCCGTCCATGTAGACCTGGCCGCCCGCGGCATGCACCAGCTCGCAGATGCGTGTGATGCCTTCCTCGAACACGCCGTGCGTCGACGGGTAGGTGATCATCAGCACCGCGAGCCGCGCGCGGTGCTCGGCGACCTTGCGC
>DASXRW010000453.1:0-4127 GCA_036506355.1 Burkholderiales bacterium | reverse complement strand
TTCATCGGCGCCGAGGTGCCGGTGTGGGACATCGCCGAGCGCTTCGGCGACAAGACCAACCTGCTCGTCACCGACATGGCCCAGGGCCGCGACCTGGCGAAGCGGCTCGGAAGCAACAGCGTCGCGCTGATGCGCGGCCACGGCTTTGCTGCCGCGGCGCGCTCGCTGATCGATGTCGTGCGCCTGTCGGTCTACCTGCCGCGCAACGCGCGCGTGCAATTCAAGGCGATGCAGCTCGGCGAGCTCAAGCCGCTGAGCACGGGCGAGATCCAGGCGCGCGCCGCCGGGACCGGCTACAAGCCGCAATCGCCGGAGACGCAGCGCGCCTGGCAGTACTGGGCGCAGCGCGCCGGCTGCGGCGAGCTGCTCAAGAGCTGACGGGCTACGGGCAGTAGAAGGAGTTGTACGGGAACGGCGGCCCGGCCTGCTGGAACTGCACTGCTTGCTCTTGTGGCACCACCTGGGTCCCGGCGCAGGACACCAGGCCGAGTAGCAAGACTGCTGCCAAAAGTCTCATGGGACGCATCGCGTTCTCCTTGCCGATGCGAACGCGCGCCGAGCCCGCTTCATTCCATTTTTCTAAGCACGCAGCGCACGCCGCCGCTCGGGTCGGGCACGTCGCCCTGGTGGCGCGGGATCAGGTGCACGTGGACGTGCATGCGGGACTGGCCCGCCGCGCTTCCCACGTTGACGCCGATGTTGTAGCCGTCGGGCGAGTGCTTCGCGCGGATGATCGCGTGGCTCCGGTTGAGGAGCTCCAGCACCGCCGCCTGCTCGGCAGCCGTCATCTCGAAGAAATCGGCCACGTGCCGGCGCGGCACGACTATGACGTGGCCGGGGGCGAGCGAGTTGCTGTCATAGCGCGCGTAGGCGGCGGCGTTCTCCGCCACCACGCGCGCTGGGACGCAAAGCTCGCAGTCCACTTAAAAGCGAATACCGGCCTTCAGGCTGTAGGCGGTGCTCGGCCCGGTGCGGTCGACCTCGGCGTTCATGTTGAAGAGCAGCAGCTTGAAGCCCGCGCCGAAGAAGAACTTGGTGAGCGTGAAGTCTTCCTTGCTGAGGTTCGCCACGTGCGGCTCGCTCGTAATCCAGGTCCGGCCGATGCCGACGTAAGGCGTCAGCATGAGGAAGCCCTTGGACGCAGAGATGTCGACCCCCTTGGTGCTCATGTCGAGCTGGTCGACGCCGGTCAGCTTGGTATAGGTGCCGCGCACGCCCACCGCGGGCTCGGCGATGCCGCCTTTCAGGAACGCCCAGCGCGCCTCGCCGCCCCAGAGCGCGATGTTGCTGCCCGGAATCTTCGAGTACATGAGTCCCACGTCAAATCCGAGCGGCAGGCCTTTGTTTGCGCGCAGCGTCGGCACCGGCAGGTAGGAAGGCACGCTGTCGGAGCTCGCGCGGCTGAGCGCGTCCTTGTTCGCGACCTTCGACATGGTGAGCGAGACGCCGACATCGAAGCCGGTGATGCCGAGCGGCTCGGTCGGCGTCTGCGGGTGATAGCTCAGCGCCGCGCCGACGTCCTCCGACAGCAGGCGGAAATCGCTCTGGGCTACGTTCTGCAGCCGGTTGATGTCGAACGCCCACGCGGATCCGGCGGCGAGCAGCAGCAGCGTGCAGGCAAGGCCTTTCATGGTTCTTGATTTCATAGTCTCTCCTGTAGGAATTGCAGAACGAGAACTTCGTCGCGCCTCAATGCCGCGCCGCGCTGGCGCCGCGTGCGGCGCAGCGGCGCGGGTTGCGGAATCGTTTCGCCCATCAGGTAGGCGCTGATCAGCGCCGGATGTACGTAGTACTTGCGGCACACCGCTCGGGTATTGCCCAGGCGCTCGGCCACGGCGTCGATGGCACCGATGACATTGCGGTCGGCCTCGCGCCGGCTCGCCGCCGGACCGCGCCGGCGCAGCTCCACGGCGGCGAGCATGGTGCCGCCCCAGGTGCGGAAGTCCTTCGCCGTCATCTCGCGGCCCGAGAGCTCGCGCAGATAGTCGTTCACGTCGTCGGATGATACGAGGTGGCGCCGGCCGGCGGCGTCAAGATACTGGAACAGCTCCTGCCCCGGCAGGTCGCGGCAGCGCTGGATGATGCGTGCAAGCCTGGGGTCAGCCACCGCGATGGTGTGCTCGACGCCGCTCTTGCCGCGGAAGCTGAAGCGCAGCATCGAGCCGTCGATCCGCAGGTGGCGCCGCCGCAGCGTGGTCAGGCCGTACGAGCGGTTCTCGCGCAGGTACTCGTCGTTGCCGACGCGGATCAGCGTCTTGTCGAGGAGCATCAGCACGGTCGCAAGGAGCTGCTTGCGGCTGAGATCCGCCGAGCGCAGGTCGCGCTCGATGCGCTCGCGCAGGCGCGGCAGCACCTCGCTGAATTCCAGCATGCGGCGGAACTTCGAGCGGTCGCGCGCCTCGCGGTACTCGGGGTGATAGCGGTACTGCTTGCGCCCGCGCGCGTCGGATCCAGTCGCCTGGATGTGGCCCTCGGGATCCGGGCAAATCCACACCTCGGTCCACGCCGGCGGGATGGCCAGGCGGTTCAAGCGCTCCCGCACGCCGGCGTCCGTGACGCGGGCGCCGTTCGGCGCGAAATACGCCCAGCCGGTTCCGACGCGCTTGCGCCGGATGCCGCGGACCCCGTCGGTCACATAGCGCAGCCCGGCGTGCGTCGCCGCCCTGCGGTAGCCCGCCTCTCTCGGGGTCAGGCGCGGCATGCGAAGAACGTCACTCGGCGACGATTCCCGCTTCGCGGATGAGGCGCGTCCACTTGTCGATGTCGCGCGCGACCAGCGCCTCCGACTCGGCGGCGGTGAGGCGCAGCGGCTGCGCGCCGCGCTTCTCCAGCATCGCGGCCATCTCCGGCGTCGCCATGACACGCTCGAAATCGCCGCGCAGCCGCGCGACGATCGGCGCGGGCGTGCTTCGGCGCACGAAGTAGCCGGCCCACGATTGCATCTCGAAGTCGAGCACGCCGGTCTCGCGCACCGTAGGCACTTCCGGGTGATACGCGAGCCGCGCGGGCCCCGACACGGCGATCGGTCGCACGCGGCCCGCATCGATCTGCACGCGCGCGGTGGACGAGGCATCGCAGAAAAGATCGACGCGTCCTGGAATCAGGTCCTGGTAGACCGCCTGCGCGCCCTTGTAGGGCACGTGCGTCACGCTCGCGCCGGACAGGTGCCAGAGCAGCGCGCCGCAGATGTGCTGGCCGGTGCCGTTGCCGGCGGACGCATAGGTGAGCTTTGCCGGATTGGCGCGCGCAAAGCCCACGATCTCCGCGAGCGTGCGTGGCGGCAGATCGTTGCGCGCGACGAGCGTGTAGGAAAACGTGGCCGCGAGGCCGACCGGGATGAAGTCGGCCTTCGGGTCATAGGGCAGCTTCCGGTAAAGGCCATTGCTCAGCGCGAGGTTCGCCGACGCGCCGAGAAGCAGCGTATAGCCGTCGGCGTCCGACTTCGCGACGAGCTCGGTGCCGATGAGCGTGCCGCCGCCGGGGCGGTTCTCGACCACCACCGGCTGCCCGAGCTGCGCGGCGAACGGCTCCGCCAGCGTCCGCGCCACCATGTCGAAGCCGCCGCCGGGCGGCTGCGGCACGATTAGGCGCAATGGTTTCGATGGAAATGTCTGCGCGCCAACGGCGCAAACGCCGAGCGCAAGCAGTGCCGCGACGATCAGTCGCACCGGTAGAACGCCTCGCGCTGCTGGCGGCTGATGGCGTCGAGGTCCTCGGGATCGCCCGACTTCAAGAGCCCCGGCTCGAGCTGGCCGAGCCGCTTCTCCAGCCGCGCTGTTTGCGGATCGCGGTTGAGCCTGGCGAAGCGCTCGCGCAGTTCCTTGGCGTCGCGCCGCTCGACTTCGGCGAGCGCGATCTCGCGGCGCAGCTTGCGCTTCTCGCACTGCACCGGCTCGAGCTGCTTGGAGATCGCCATGAATTCCTGCGCCTCGGGACTGAGCGACCAGGCGGGAGCGGAAAACAGTAACGTGAGGAGGACGAGCCGCTTCACGCGACTTTCATCTTAGCCTTCGGCTCCGGGTACGGGTAGAGCATGTTGAGCGCGACGGACTGGCCGCTCGCCTGCACGATGCGCACGTGCTCGCGCCTGAGCTCGCGCGCATGCCGCACGCCGCACGAGTGGGCGA
>DASXRW010000452.1:0-3841 GCA_036506355.1 Burkholderiales bacterium | reverse complement strand
AGCGCAGGAACGGCGTGACGTTGTTGCTCCAGAGCGCGGTGACGACCAGGCTGCCGGTCTCGCCCTCCTTTACCGGCTCGAGGCTCTTCGGATCGAGCACCTCGATGAAGTACATGTCGGTCCAGATGCGAAAGCCCGCGCTGGGCTTGTCCTCTGCACCCATCATGCCGGCCTCGGTCATGCCGAAGGTATCGGTGAGGCGAGCGCCCCAGCTGCGCTCAATCTTGTCGCGCTTCGCCTGCGATACGGGTTCCGCGGACGTCATCACCCGTTTGACGGAACTGAGGTCCATACCCTTGGCCTCGGCGAGATTCGCGAGATGCAGCGCATAGCTCGACATGCCGAGCCAGATCGTCGGCTTCAGGCGCTGGATCAGCTCGAGCTGCAGCGCCGAGGGCGTCGAGGCGCCCGAGCCCGCCCAGTTGACCGTGATGCCCCGCGAGGCGGCGCAGCGCGCGAACACCTGCCCGACCGGATGGATGCCCAGCGGAAATGAAATGTGCGCGCGATCACCGCGCTCGGCGCCGGCGCAATCGTAGGTGCGCGCGAATGCGAGCAATCCGTACTCCATGTCGCGGAAGCTGCGCGGATAGAAGAGCGGCTGGCCGGTCACGCCTCCCGAGCGCCAGTACTCCTGGATGCCTTCGGCCGGGGGCACGCAGAACTCGCTATAGAACTGCTGATCGCTGAGCGCGCGCAGCGTGTCCTTGTCGAGAATCGGAATCCGGCGCCACTCGTCCGGATCGTCCAGCCGATCGAGGTTGATGCTCTCCAGCTTCGAGCGCCAGAACGGCGCGCGCATCGCCTGCTCGACCGCGAAGCGCTTCCTCTCGGTCTGGATGCGGCGGATCTCGGCGCGCGATTTGGGCAGCTTCAGCGGCATAAATCAGAGACAGACCACGTTTTCATAGAGGACGCGGGCCCGGTTTAGTACTTTGCCCACATGCTGCGCAATAGGTCGCTCTCGGCGTTCGCAGGGGCTTGCCGCATTTCGTACAAGGTGGCCCATAGAGCGCGGCACGATGGTGCCAAAGCGCATCCAAATTCAATTCCTGATGTCCCGTTAGCTCTTTGTATTTGGCGAGAGCCAAGTAATCGAAAATATTTTTTTGTCCCTCGACCAGAGATATGCCGCCCCGCCGCAATCGCTTGACTGCATCAATGCTCGATCCAAGCAGTGGCGCCACCGTCTGCCACTCCGACTCATCGAGCATTGGAACATCCATCTGACAACGCCAGCACCACCGTGTGATTGCCATCTTCCGGGCTAACAATACTGCAGTGCGTGGAAACCGTGGTCGGTCCCTGTTTCAGGGGGTGGCGAGGATCTTGACCATGCGCGCGAGCTCGCCGGATTCGCGCCCCGGCGCGCGCACCTGCGGCTCGCCGAGCAGGAACGTGTAGAAGAGCCGCGCGCGGGTGCGCGCCGCGGCGGCGGCGAAGCCAGCGTCCTCGAAGAGACCCGCCAGGGCGCGCACGCGCCGGCGGTCGACCTGCGCCACGGCGGCCGCCACCTTGCGGTCGTGGCGCGCCCAGGCGCGGATCGCCGGGTCATAGCGCCCCATGCCCTTCTCCAGCACGTCTTCGGCGAGGGCGCCGAGGCGCGCTTCCAGTCCGCCGCGCAGCTGGTCGATGCGCTCGAACTCGGCGTCGGTCATCTCGCGCGACCAGAACTCGAGCAGCGCATCGAGCAGCGCGCCGCGGTCGCGGAAGTGCCAGTAGAAGCTGCCCTTGGTGACGCCGACCTCGGCCGCCAGGCGCTCGACGCGCACCGCGCCGACGCCGCCCTTGCGCAGCGCGTCGAGCCCGGCGAGGAGCCAGTTCTGCTTCATCGCTCGAGCCTACCATACGGTACCGTATACTGCCGGCGTGTCGCGAACGCTGAGACGTGGAGTGCCGCTCAAAGGACCGGTGGATGCCGCCGCGGTGAAGCGGCGCGCGCGCGAGCTAGGCGCCGATCTCTGCGGTATCGCCTCGGCCGCGACGCTCAACGCCTTCCCGCCCGATCCGCGCTGGCCGCAGACGCCGGAGCGCATCTCGCCCTACTGCAAGAGCGTGATCGTGATCGTGCAGCGCATTCCGGTCGGCGCCTTCCGCTGCAAGGGCAACCTCCCGGTCCAGTACCTCGACATGCTGGTGCTGCGCCGCATGGACCGCATCGCGCTCAAGCTCGCGCAGGAGCTCGAGCGCTGCGGGCACCCGACGTTCACGCTCGCCGCGCAGGAGACCGTTTGGGACATGAAGCGCGCGAGCTACGGCCAGCTCTCGACGCGCCACCTCGGCGTCGAGGCGGGCCTCGGCACGCTCGGCCTGGAGGTGAACATCCTCACGCCCGAGTTCGGCCCGCGCCTGTATCTCACCGGCATCCTCACCGAGCACGAGCTCGAGCCCGATGAGCGCATGCAGGAGCAGGTCTGCATCGGCGAGTCCTGCAGCCGCTGCCTGCATTCCTGTCCGCCCGACGCCGTGCGGCAGTGGGGCCTGGACAAGGCCGGCTGCGCGACCGAAGCGCAGGAGTTCGGCTACGCGCAGATCACCAAGTTCTTCGACCGGTACTTCGACCTGCCTGCCCATGAGCGCAAGGCGGCATTTCGCTCCAGAGATTTATTCGGGTTCTGGCAAGGGCTGCTGCGCGTCGTCGGCTCCTTCGGCGACTGCCCGCGCTGCCTCGCCGTGTGCCCGGTCGGCAACGACTACCACGCGCATCTCGCCGAGATCCAAAAGCACATTCCGGAGAAGACGGCGGAAAAGGTGGCGAAGGCGGCCGCGTTCAAGCAAGCGCGCAAGGAAGGCCGCGAGCTTCCCGGGCTCTCCGAGTGGAACATCCGCTGGGTCGGCGAGAAGGGCTACCAGGGCATCGTCGCCCGGCAGCTGCAGGAGTTCAAGCGACTGCAGAAAGAGAAGGAGCAACAGCAATGAACATCTTCAAGCGGCCGTTGGCGGCACGAGATATCAAAGCCAAGGCCATCGAACTGGGCGCCGACCTGGTCGGGATCGCCGATGGCGCAGCGCTCAATACGAAAGAGATCACCGAGCACGATGGCGGCCGCGCGATCGTGCTTGCCGTACGGCTGCAGGCGGGCACGTCGCGCATCCGCGCCTGGAACGACCGCAATAAGTACTACAACGATGAGCTCACGCTCACTTTTCTGGAAGAGCTGTCGCTCGAGCTGGTGTACTGGCTGGAGGATGCCGGCTATCCGGCGATCATCGTGCCGCCGACGCACGTCGATCCCTGGCGCTACGACGGTGAGCCGAACAAGCACCGCGAGACGCTGCTCTCGCTGCCGCACGCCGCGGTGCAGGCGGGCCTTGGCACGCTGGGGCTGAACCAGCAGCTCCTCACGCGCGAGTTCGGTCCGCGCGTGCTGCTTACCGCGGTGCTGTGCTCGGTGGACGTCGAGTGCGACGAACCGATGACGGAGGCGCTGTGCCTCGGGCCCGAATGCGGTCGCTGCCTGAAAGCCTGCCCGGGTGACGTGATCCGGCACTGGGACCGCGACTGGGAAGCCTGCGACCGCTACCGCTCGCCGCATGGCTTCGCGCAGCTCACGGAGTATCTCGGGCGCGTGATCGACGCGCCCGACACGAAGCAGAAAAAGGCGATGCTGCGCTCGGAGGATAGCTTCAACCTCTGGCAAAGCATCCTGCGCGGCGCCGGCGTCATCACCGGCTGCCGGCGCTGCGCCGACGTGTGCCCGGTCGGCGCCGATTACGAGCCGATGCTGAAGGACGCGCTCGACACGATTCCGGAGAACACGCCGCAGAAGGAGGCGCGTCTTGCCGCGATGCTCGCCGCCGAGCCCTCGGCGCCCTATCAGCGGCAAATTCAGTGGATTGG
>DASXRW010000451.1:0-2763 GCA_036506355.1 Burkholderiales bacterium | reverse complement strand
CGTGTGCTACGCCAGCCGCGCGCGCCTTTACGGGACCAAGGTCTCCGCCCGCTAGCCCGCCTGCCGGCGCGGCACCACCAAGTTGCCCACCGTGACCTGAACGGGCTCGCCGTTCTGGTTGAGTGTCGTCGTGCGCAGCTTGATGAGGCCGAGATCGGGACGCGACTTCGACGGCCGCACCTCCAGGACCTCGCTTTCCACGCGCAGCTCGTCGCCCGGGCGCACCGGCGTCGGCCAGCGGAACTCGTCGAAGCCCGCGCCGACGATGCCGCCGGCGGGCTTGAGGTCGCTCGCCACCAGGAGGCGCATGGTCATCGCCGCGGTGTGCCAGCCGCTCGCCGCAAGGCCGCGGAAGATCGAAGCGCGCGCGGCGGCGTCATCCAGATGAAAGGCTTGCGGGTCGAATTCCGCCGCGAAGCTCTTGATGCGCGCCGCGTCCACCCGCACGCGCTCGGGGCCGCCGAACTTCTGTCCCGCTGTGAAATCCTCGAGATAGCGCAAGCTGCGGCGGACTATACGCCACGGCGCTGCTACACTAAAAGCGGTCGCATCCATGAGAAGACGCACCGCCGTCTACAGCGGCTCCAAGGCCGCGCAGCCGCGCCAGGCACCGAAGCCTGCGGCAGCCGCCAAGCCGGCGCGGCCGCGCTTTGCGTGGCGCAAGGCACTCGTTCCCGGGCTGGTCGGCGTCATCCTGGTGCTCGCCGGCGCGCTGTGGGCGTCGCAGCCGCGCGGCGTGAGCCAGGCGCAGGTCGAGGCGCTGGTGCATCGCGCGATCGACGAGATCCCGCCGCGGCCTTCGGCGACGGAAGCCTTCGAAAAGATTCTTCCCTCGGTGGTCGCCGTGCGCGCCATAGCCGACGACGGCGAGGAGGGCACCCCAGGGATGGCCGAGGGCAAGGCCGACGTGCAGCGCGGCACCGGCGTGGTGATCGTCGAGTCCGGCCTGATCCTCACCAATTTGCACGTCGTGCAGGGGGCAAGACGCATCCATGTCACCTTCTTCGACGGGCACGACTCGGAGGCCGAGCTCGTCGGCCAGCGCGCCGAGCACGACCTGGCCGTGCTGCAGGCGAGGAGCCTGCCCGATGACATGATGCCCGCGACCATGCGCT
Organism: Burkholderiales bacterium; assembly: GCA_036506355.1. Classification (GTDB taxonomy): domain Bacteria; phylum Pseudomonadota; class Gammaproteobacteria; order Burkholderiales; family SG8-39; genus SCGC-AG-212-J23. The sequence goes on along the minus strand of DASXRW010000451.1, from coordinate 1,648 downwards.
CCACCAGCGGCCTGCGCCCCGGCGACGAAGTCGTGGCGGTCGGCTTTCCCTTCGGCATCGGGCCGTCGGCTTCGGCCGGCGTGATCTCGGGGCTGAAGCGCGACTACCTCTCGCCCGACGGAAGACAATCGCTCTCCAACCTCATCCAGTTCGACGCGGCGGTGAATCCCGGCAACTCGGGCGGCCCGCTGGTCACGCTCGACGGCGAGGTGGTCGGCATCGTCACCGGGCTCCTCAATCCGACCGAGCACCGCGTGTTCATCGGCATCGGCTTCGCCGTGCCGATCGAGAACGCGGCCTCGGCGATCGGCCTCTCACCTTTCTAAAGGAAACGCCATGGACCAGGCAGCCACGCTCATGGAGCGCGTGCTCTACGAGGTCAAGAAGACCGTCGTCGGCCAGGATCACTTCCTCGAGCGCGTGCTGGTGGCGATGCTGGCGGGCGGGCACTTGCTGGTGGAAGGCGTGCCGGGGCTGGCAAAAACCCTGACGGTGAAGACGCTCGCCGCGACGGTGCGCGGCTCGTTCCGGCGCATCCAGTTCACGCCGGACCTCGTGCCCGCCGACCTGGTGGGCACGCGCATCTATAACCAGAAGACCAGCGAATTCACGACCTCGCTCGGCCCGGTGTTCTGCAACCTGCTGCTCGCCGACGAGATCAACCGCGCGCCGGCCAAGGTGCAAAGCGCGCTGCTGGAAGTGATGCAGGAGCACCAGGTCACGATCGCCGGCGAGACGCACAAGGTGCCCGATCCGTTTCTCGTCATGGCAACGCAGAACCCGATCGAGACCGAAGGCACCTACGCGCTGCCCGAAGCGCAGGTCGACCGCTTCCTGATGAAAGTCCTGGTGGGCTATCCGAGCGAGGAGGAGGAGTTCGTGATCGTCGAGCGCGTCACCGGGCCGGTGCACGAGTCGATGGCGGTCGCTACCACCGACCAGCTCGGCGAGCTGCAGCGCCAGTGCCGCAAGGGCTACGTCGAGCCGGCGCTGATCCAGTACGCGGTGCGCCTGGCGTCCGCCACGCGCCAGCCCGACAAGTACCTCACCTACGGCGCGAGCCCCCGTGCCTCGATCCACCTGATCGAGTGCGCACGCGCGCTCGCCTTCCTGCGCGGGCGCGACTACGCGCTGCCGGAAGACGTGGTCGATCTCGTGCCCGACGTGCTGCGCCATCGCCTGGTGCTCTCCTACGAGGCGCTCGCCGAAGGCCTCACGCCCGACGAGCTCATCAAGCGGCTGATGCAGAAGGTGCGGGCCCCCGAAAAGCCGATGGCCGCCCATGTCAAAGTCGAAAGCCGCGCCCCGCAATCCTGAGGCGATCCTGCGGCGCCTCGAGTGGACGGTGATCCGCCGTCTCGACGGGCTCCTGCACGGCGACTACCGCACGCTCTTCCGCGGCTTCGGCCTGGATCTCGCCGATATCCGCGAGTACCAGTACGGCGACGACGTGCGCCACATCGACTGGAACGTCACCGCGCGCCTGCAGACGCCTTACGTGCGCGAGTACCACGAGGATCGCGAGATCACCGCCTGGTTCCTGCTCGACCTTTCGCGCTCGATCGACTTCGGCTCGCAGGACGTGCAGAAGCGCGCGCTCTCGGCCGATTTCGTCGCGCTGCTGGCGCGGCTGCTTACGCGCCACGGC
>DASXRW010000450.1:0-1887 GCA_036506355.1 Burkholderiales bacterium | reverse complement strand
GAGACGTCGGGCATGGTGACGCGCAGGCGCACGAGGCGCGCATCGCGCACGAGTCCCCGCATCAGCACCGAGGCGAGCACGCGGCTGTCGATGTTGCCCCCGGAGATCGGGATGCCGACGCGCTTGCCGGCGAACTTGTTTCCGTGCTCGAGGAGCGCCGCGAGCGCGGCGGCGCCGGCGCCTTCGGCCACCGTCTTCTCGATCTCGATCAGCGCGACGATCGCGCGCTCGATGGTCTCTTCGGCCACCACCAGGACCTCTTCCACTTCCTTGCGGATAATGGCGAGCGCCATCTCGCCGACGTCCTTGACCGCGATGCCCTCGGCGATGGTGTCGCCGCCGACTTTCACGGCTTGGCCGGCGAGCCGCTGGTGCATCGACGGGTAGGTGCGCGATTCCACGCCGTAGAGCCTGATGCGCGGGTTGAGCGCGCGCGCCGCGGTGGCGATGCCGGCGAGCAGCCCCCCGCCGCCGATCGGCACCACCAGCACTTCGAGCTCGGGCAGCGCCTGCAGCATCTCGAGGCCGACGGTGCCTTGCCCGGCCATGACGAGCGGGTCCTCGTACGGGTGCACGAACACCAGGTCATCGCGCTTGGCAAGCGCGTGGGCGTGTTGCGCGGCGTCGGCGAGCGATTCGCCTTCGAGCATCACCGTGGCGCCGTGCACCTGGGTATTCTTGATCTTGGTGTTGGGCGAGCCCTTCGGCATCACGATCACCGCGGGGATCCGCAGGCGCGAGGCGTGATAGGCGACCGCCTGCGCGTGGTTGCCGGCGCTCATGGCGATGACGCCGCGCCGGCGCTCGGCCTCCGAAAGCGAAAGCAGCTTGTTCAGTGCGCCGCGCTCCTTGAAGGAGGCCGTGAACTGCAGATTCTCGAACTTGAGATGCAGCTCGCAGCCGGTAAGGCGCGACAGCGTCTGGCTGGGCAGGAACGGCGTGCGCTCGAGCGCGCCCTGGATGCGCGCCGCGGCGGCGCGGATGTCCTCCAGCGAAATCATGGCGTGAAATGTTAAAGGTTTATTATTGCCGCGCCCATGGAACTCGAAACGCAGCTCGCCGGCGATATCACTGCGGAGCTCGCGAGCGTCAGCGACCCGACCGATGCGCAGTTCCGGCTGCTCGTCGAGAGCGTCAGCGACTACGCGATCTACCTGCTCGATACCGCCGGCCGGGTGATGAGCTGGAACGCCGGCGCCGAGCGCATCAAGGGCTACGCCGCGGCCGAGATTCTCGGCCAGCATTTTTCCGTGTTCTATCCGGCCGAGGAACGCGTCGCCGGCCGGCCCGACCAGATGCTCGCGCAGGCGGCGCGCGAAGGACGCATCAGCTCGCAAGGCTGGCGCCTGCGCCAGGACGGCAGCCGCTTCTGGGCCGACGCGGTGATCACGGCGCTGCGCAGCCGCACGGGCGCGCTCACCGGCTACGCCAAGGTGACGCGCGATCTCACGAGCTGGCGGCAGGCGCACGAGCGCATCCGCGAAAGCGAAGAGCGGCTGCAGGCGTTCACCAACCACAGCCCGGCGATGATGTTCCTGAAGGACATTGACGGCCGCTACCGCTTCGTCAACCGGCAGCTCCTCGCGCGCTTCGGCCTGCGCCGCGAGCAGATCCTCGGGCGCCGCGATGACGAGGTGTTTCCGGGCCAGCAGGCGGTGCTGTTCGCCGCGAGCGACGCCGAGGTGCTCGCGAAGCGCAGCGCGATCGAGCTGGAGCAGTCGATCGTCACCGGCGAAGGCGAGCGCATCCACATGGTCGTCAAGTTCCCGGTGTTCGATGGCGCGGGCGCTGTCGCCGGCATCGGCGGCGTCGCCACCGATATCACGGAGCGCAAGCGCTCCGAGCAGGCGCTGCTCGAGCAGCGCACCTTGCTGGCCGAAGCCCAGA
>DASXRW010000449.1:0-2717 GCA_036506355.1 Burkholderiales bacterium | reverse complement strand
GCGTAGTGCGCTGCCGGCGTCTTGGGCAGCAGGCTCAGCAGAATGCGCCCGCCGTCCAGCGGCAGGATCGGCAGCAGGTTGAAAGCCATGATCACCAGATTGGCGATGACGCCGGCCTCGGCCATCGCCGCGAGCGGAAATGTCCACGCGCCGTGCGGCAGGGCGACCGCCAGCCTGAGCACCAGCGCCCAGCCGATCAGCATGATCAGATTCGCCGCCGGGCCCGCCGCCGCCACGAAGCCCATGCTCAGCCGGCGCGGCTCGCGCAGCGCGGAGTAGTTCACCGGCACCGGCTTCGCCCAGCCGAACATAAATTTCCAGGAGGAAAAATAGAGGATCAAGAGGGGCACGATCACGGTGCCGAGGAGCTCGACATGACGCAGCGGATTGAGGCTGATGCGCCGTTCCGCGTGCGCCGTCATGTCGCCGAAATGGCGCGCGACATAGCCATGCGCCGCCTCGTGCAGCGTGATCGCGAACAGCACCGGGAAGGCGTAGATGGCGACCGTCTGTACGAGTGAGTTGACGTCCATCTTGCGAGGACGATTCTATCAGACGGGTTCGACGGCGAAGGGCGCGAGCGAGCCTTTGCCCTTGCGCAGCACGAGCGGCGCATCGCCGGTGAGATCGATCACCGTGCTCGGCTCGGTGCCGCACGAGCCGGCGTCGATCACGAGATCGAGCTCGTGCTCCAGCCGTTCGCGGATTTCCTGCGCGTCCGAAAGCGGCTGCTCGTCCCCCGGCAGGACGAGCGTCGCCGAAAGCATCGGCTCGTCGAGCTCCGCGAGCAGCGCGTGCGCCACCGCGTGTCCCGGCACGCGAACCCCGATCGTCTTCCTCTTCGGGTGCACCAGGCGCCGCGGCAGCTCGCGGCGCGCGCGCAGAATGAAGGTATAGCTGCCGGGGGTCGCTCGCTTGATGAGGCGAAAGCGCGCATCGTCCACGATCGCGTAGTTGGCGATTTCGGAAAGGTCGCGGCACATGAGCGTCAGATGATGGCGCTCGTCGATGCCGCGAACGCGCCGCAGGCGCTCGAGCGCTTTCGCGGCCGTGGGCAGCGAGCCCAGGGCGTAGCACGAATCGGTCGGATAGGCGACGAGTCCGCCGGCGCGCACGAGATCCGCGGCGCGACGCACGAGGCGCGCCTGCGGGTGGGTCGGGTGGATGGAGAAGAACTGCGCCATCAGCCTGCGAGGAATCCCTCAACCAGGTGTGCGACAGCCTCCGGCTGATCGTGATGCAGCATGTGTCCCGCTTCGGGCAGCGTCACATGGCGCAGGTTCTGGAACTGCGCGCGCCGCTCCGCCTGTTGTGCGGCATCGAGCCCGAGGCGCTTGAGCGTCGTCGATTCGGCGCCGTCGACCCACAGCACCGGCGCGCGCACCTGGCGCCAGCAGGCGCGCGCTTCCTCGTAGCGATAAAGCACCGGGTTCACGATCTTGTGCGCCGGATCGCCGCGCAGCACGACCGTGCCCTGCTCCGTCTCGCGGCCCCAGTGCCGCGCCAGAAACTCCGAGCGCTCTGCGCTCAGCCGCGCATTGTTCTCGCGCAGGCGCTTGGCGAGCTCGCCGAAGCTCGCATACGCCCGCAGTCCCGGCCGGTCATGCAGCTCCTGCAGCCAGCGCGCATAGCGCCGCGGCGCATCGTCGGGGCGCGTGGCGACGAGCCCGAAGCCCTCGAGGTTGACGAGCTTCGCGACGCGCTCGGGACGAACGCCGGCGTACAGGCATGCGACATTGCCGCCGAGGCTGTGACCGACGAGATGCACCGGGCCGCCGATCTCCTCCAACAGGAAATCCAGATCCGCGATGTAGTCGGGAAACCAGTAGCAGTCCGACTTGCCCCAATCGGTGAGCCCGTAGCCGCGCCAGTCCGGCGCGTAGATGTCCCACTCGCCGCGCATAGCGTCGACCAGAAATTGGAACGAGGCCGACACATCCATCCAACCGTGCAGCAGCACGATCTTCGGCGCGCCAGCCGCTCGCCACTGCCGCACGTGATAACGCAGGCCGCGGATGTCGAAAAAATGGGATTCGCTCGTGCGCAAGGAATTATGATAGCCGGATGCCCCTTTTCTCCCTCGGCGAGCGGCGCGTCGAGCTCGTCGGCGAGCACCATTACATCGCGCACGACGCGACGCTGGTCGGCGCCATCACGCTGCACGCCGACGCCAACGTCTGGTTCAAGGTCGTGATCCGCGCCGAGAACGACCGCATCACCATCGGCGAAGGCACCAACGTGCAGGATGCCTCCGTGCTGCACGTCGATCCGGGCTATCCGATGACGCTCGGGCGCATGGTGAGCATCGGACACAAGGTGATGCTGCACGGCTGCACGATCGGCGACGGCACGCTGATCGGCATCAACAGCGTCGTGCTGAACGGCGCGAAGATCGGCAAAGGCGTGCTGATCGGCGCCAACACGCTCATCACCGAGGGCAAGGAAATCCCGGACGGCGTGCTGGTGGTCGGCTCGCCCGGCAAGATCGTGCGTGAGCTCAAGCCCGAGGAGCGGGAAAACCTCCTCGGCATCGCGCGCGGATATGTAGAACGCTCCCGCCTCTACCAGCGGGAGCTCAAACCGATTACTTAGGCGCCATCCTTATCGCGCCGTCGAGCCGGATCGTCTCGGCGTTCAGCATCTCGATCTCAACGATCGCTTTCACGAGCTGCGCATACTCGGCCGGACGGCCGAGGCGCGAGGGAAACGGCACCTGT